>JBQTIJ010000098.1:0-4428 GCA_052388255.1 Phycisphaerales bacterium | reverse complement strand
TACCGATGCTACCCGATCGCCGTTTCACCCGGACGGAGGTCACGGCGGTTGGGTGGCATGGTCATACTATACAAAGTACGAACAAGTCACGACTTTGTTGCAGTCGATGTCGATAACTCCGGTAACTTCCCCATTTTCAAGTCAATCCTTGCGCTCTCCCGATAACTCGGACGCTGGGGTCAGGCATGGACGCCGTGACTTCCGTGGTTATCCCCCAATCGGGCGGCCTGTTCTGGCCGTGCCCAGGCGTCCAGTCGCGCCCGAACCGGCCAACCTTGGCTTGGGAGCCGACCTGTGCGCACCATCGCGATCATCAATCAGAAGGGTGGTTGCGGCAAGACCACAACCGCCATCAATCTGGCCGGGGTCTTCAGCCGCGCGGGGCTTCGGACGCTCCTGATCGATCTTGACCCGCAATCGCACTGCGCCGCTGGGCTTGCGATTCCAGAAGGGCGGGTAGATATCTCGATCGGCGACGCCATGTTGGCGCCCGATACCAAGTCCATCGACTGGACCCGCTTGCTGTGGCGTGTGAGCCGCAACCTTGACCTTGCGCCGAGCACGGTCCGCCTTGCCGGACTGGAATCTGCGCGCGGCGGCCTCGCCAGCCATGAGAACCCGGAGCGGCGGCTGCTGAGCGTGCTCTCGCGGCTTGCGGACCAATACGACATCTGCCTTGTGGACTGCCCACCCTCGATCGGCCTGCTCACCTACAACGCGCTCGTCGCCAGTGGCGAGGTGCTGATCCCGGTTGAGACGGCGTTCTTCTCCCTGCAGGGCGCGGGCAAGCAGGTGAGCACGATCAAGGCGATCGGCAAGCGGCTGGGCGTGCAGCCGCCCTTCCGGCTGCTCGCCACCATGCACGACCCGGAAAGCCCGCTCTCGCGCGATCTGCTCGAGGAACTCCGGCGCCGCTTTGAGGGACGGGTCGTTCCCACCGTGGTGCGCTTTGACCAGGCCCTTCGCGAGGCCGTGTCGTTCGGCCAGCCGATTGTCGAGTATGCCCCGCAGTCGATGGGGGCGGAGGATTACATCGCGCTCGGGCGCTTCCTCGCAGAGAACCCGCCCGAAAAGCCGCGGCGTGTCCGCGACAACGACGACCTGATCGAAGTGATCGCGGGCCGGGACGACTCGACCGCCGCGACAGAACCGCTCCACCCCGTTACGGCCATGGGGCCGACGACGCCGGTGACGGTGAGCCCGAATGCCGCGGAGATCGTGCTCACGACCCCCCGCACGGCCACCACGTCGGTCACGGCGCCTGTGACCGCGCCCGCGCTCGAAGCCGCGCCGGACCTCACCGCCGATGCTGTGCTCTCGCGCGCGGCGGAGCTCGCGGCCAGGGCGAACAAACTGGCGACCCGCCCGAGCGCGCTCCGGCTTGACGAGACCATTCCCACATTGTCGGAGGTTCAGCAGTCACGCCAGACGGCGCGCGAGACCGCGGCCCGGATGGAGTCGATCTACGGCGTCCGCCCCACTGCGGGCGGCGCCCTGTTTGTGCAGCCGGCGGCCATCGGTCAACGCGTCGCCATCGCGGGCGAGTTCAACGCGTGGACCCCCGAAGCCAGCCCCATGAAACTCAACGACCGCATGGGGGTCTTCGAGGCGTGCCTCGAGCTTCCGCCCGGTCAGCACCAGTACCGGCTTGTGATCGATGGTCACTGGACCCCCGATCCGCACAACCCCACCGTCGCTCCCAACCCCTTTGGCGAACCGAACAGCGTGGTGGTGGTGGGCCCGCGCTCGGCCCACACCGCTGTCTGAACGGGCTCGGCCCGCGGACGCCATACTTCGAATCGTCCCCGATGCGCCATGGACGGCGCGTCTTCCCGGTGCAGGATGCAGCATGGTCACCCACACCCACCACCTTGACGATGCGAACGACCGCCAGGAGGCGCACGATGCGCTAGCGGAGCTCTTCCTCGGTGAACTCCGCACCGTGGCCGCCCACGACGCGGCGATGGGGCTCTCGCCCCGCCCGTCACCGCATCATCCCCCCACCGGGGCCGGACCACTCGACCAACCCACTCACCCTACCCACGCCCCACACCTGCACATCCATCCTGCGCATCCCCATACGCCCCATCCCACGCCGATCGCACCTCCATCCGCCGACGCCGGGCACGCCCGCGGCCATCCGACTCCTCGGCGCCTCGAGGCCGAGCGCGTGATCGCGGGGCACCTTCCTCTTGGCGCAGCCCCTTGGATCACTCACCACGCCCGCGTTGCGGCGGAGGATGGTCCCGTCGCGCTCGTTCGCGCCTCCGCCGGGCACATTCGCGTGGACCTCTATGGCGAGCCGGGTGACGAGATGGAAGCTCCGGCACCGACACCGCTTGCCGCGCTTATCGCGGTTCGGGATTGCGGGGCCCGGCTGCTGGTCGTGACCGAGAGTGAACCGCTGGAAGATGGACAGCCGCTCACGCTGCTCATGGGCGCGGATGAAGCCGCGGTGGTGGATGGGTACCGACGCATCAAGGATCTTGCCACGAGCACGGCACGGATCAGCATCGCCGTCGTGGGTGCTGCACCGGCCAAGGCCTGCGCGGCGTTTGACCGTTTGCGCGATGCTTCGCTGCGCTTCCTGGGGGTGCGCGTCCTGATCGCTGGCGCGCCCGACAGCTACCAGCAGGTGACGGGCGGCCCGCTCCCGCGAACGCTCTATCACGGGCCGTGTGCGGAACCCACCGATCGGCTTGTTGCTGTGGCGAAGGCCGCGCCGGGCCCCGAGCGTCTTTCCGGCCGCGCAGTACCGCACACGTCCACGACCGCCACGACGCTCCATGCGCGAGCGCGGGGCGAAGACGCGGAGGTCGAGGGCTCACAGGCCGAGCATCTGGCCGGGGGCTTCGAGGTCGCCGAGCCCATACTGAGCGGCGTGCCGGTGCCGGGGGCCTCTCAACTTCTTCTGGCTTCTCATGTCGCGGGGCTCACGTGCATGTCGGCCCGCTGCCCGGCCGCGCCGGAAGTGGAGTTCGCGGTTGACCGCACCGGCCGCCTACACGCCCTCGCGGCCCGACACGAATCGGGCGGGACCGCCGAGAGCGCGAGCGCCGTCGAGTCCCTCGCCGCGGCTGCGGCATGGGCCGAGGCGAACCTTGCCGTGCTGGCCCTCACACTCCCTGAGGGTGGCGGGCTCGTCGCTGCCGCACCGGTGCAGCACCTCTTTACCCGGCATGCCCCGCGCGAACGACGGCTGCTCGATTCAGGTATCAGAGTGCATGCCCTCGCGAGTGTGGACCGATCGCGCTCGCCCGATTGGGTCTGCCTTGAACTAAACTAAACCGAACCGGCCCGGTCTCGCGCAGACGGGGATCGCACGACCATCGCTGCAGATCAGCGCTCGAACAGGAAGGCGCAATCGACGCCGCGGGGGCCGTTGCCGTCATCCACGCTGAACTTCGCGCCCTTGTAGATGGAAGCGGAGCCGAAGGCACCGTCTTTGCGTAGGGCGTAGAGCTTCACGTCGAAGTTGGGCCGCCCCTTGGCGTCAAGGTTTCGCTTCTCGCGCGTCCGGTCGGCGATGCGCTTGGCCACGGTCAGGCAGGCCTGGGTCGGCGTCGCACCTCGCTCCATCTCCGAGACGATGGAGAAGGCCGCGAGGTTCGTCATGGTGGCCTCGCCGCGCCCGGTCGCGCCCGCGGCCCCCACGGCGTTGTCGCAGTAGTTGCCAGCCCCGATGATGGGCGAGTCACCGATCCGCCCGGGGATCTTCCACGAAAGGCCGCTGGTGCTGGTGCAGCTTCCGATGTCCTTGTCCTTGTCCACTGCGGCACAGTGCACGGTGCCATAGTGGAATCGCAGTTCCGCAGCGGGCCATGCGCCCGCGATCGGTCCTTCGCCGATGCGCTTGGCTTCCTTGGGGTCGCTCTTCCAGCGGTCGATCTCGTCGTCGCCGAGCCAATCGTCCTGCTTGCTGTGGTTCTCCTTCCAGTCGAGCCAGGCGCGCCGGGCCTTCTCGCTCAACAGGTTCTCCTCAACAAAGCCGTGGGCCCGCGCGAAGCGCAGCGCGCCCTCGCCCACGATCAGGCAATGGTCGGTGCGACGAAGAACCATGAGCGCGACCGCGGCCGGGTTCATGATGTTGCGCAGACCGGCGACCGCGCCGCTCTTGTGGGTGGGGCCGTGCATCACGCTCGCATCGAGTTCCACAACGCCGTCCTCATTGGGCTCACCGCCGAAGCCGACCGTGTCGTCATCGGGGTCGTCCTCCATGATCTTCACGCCGCCCACGACGGCCTCGCAGGGGTCGGCACCCTGGCGAAGGAGTTCCATGGCTCGACCGGTCGCACGAAGCCCGTTGAACGAGGAGATCACGCACGGCCCACGGTGCTTGTCGCCCGCGGTCTCAGGGCCGCCGGGCTGGGTGGCGAAGGTCCGGGGGCTGGCGGCAGCGAGGCCAGCGACCGCGGCAGTTCCGCTCAT
>JBQTIJ010000097.1:0-2127 GCA_052388255.1 Phycisphaerales bacterium | reverse complement strand
GTTTGAACCTTGTGGGTCGGCGGGTAGCGCAACGCTCGCCAGTGCCGTGGTGGCGCGCTCCACGCGCGCCCGGACTCTGGCTGCATCGACTGTGGGCTCGAGCCGGAACAGGAGAATGAACCGCCGGCGTGGATCCAATGGGTCGAGGCGGCCCAGTGGTGCGAGGAGGTCCGGTTGTCCACCGGTGTCCGCAGGAAACACGAAGTCGGGCCCCAAGACGCCCGCGATCCGGATCGAATAGGGGCGTCCGCGACGCTGCGAAACGAGCCAAGTGCGGCCCACGACATGCGGATCCCCGCCAGTCCAATCACGCCAAAGCCGATGACTGAGTAATACCGGTCGATTCGCTCCTCGCTCGGGATCGCCGTCACCAAGGAAGTCTTCCGCGGTGAATCCACCCAGGAGCGGCCGAACACCCAGCACCTCCAGGAACCTCTCGTCAATCCTGGCAAGGCTGGCAGGGATTCCGTCGATCGGAAACTCCTCGAGGTGTGCGTCAACGACGCCATGGCGGATCTCGGGCACGGCACCGACCCATGCTTCCACTTCCTGCGCTGCAACGGGTGGCCGCTCTGCTCCGACCCTGGCCCTGTTCTCTGCTCGAAGGACGAAGAGTTCGCTCGGCCGCTCGTAGGGCAACGCCCTGAACAACACGCCGTCGACGACCGCGAACGCGACCGTCGCCAAGGCGAGGGCGACCGTCAGCACGGCGACGGCGCTGGCCACGAACCAGGGAGACCCTCGGAGTCCCCGCACGCATAATCGGATGACTGTCAAACTGCAGATCCGGACCTGACAGATTCTCTCTCTAGACAGGCTGACGGCCCGACCGTACGATGTCTTTGTCCCGATCTGAACTCCTGTTGGCGTAGTTACTCGATGCCGGACCAGTCACAGTCGGTGCCCATGTGGTGACGGCAATCGTGGTGGCTCGTGGGACACACCGCAGAGTGACGGCCTGGGCACAACATGTTGTTGCAACAGTCACAGTTGCCCCCATTGTTGCAGTTGGCCTCCTCCGCATGTAGACCGTCGACCGCCGAGGCTGCTAGAGTCGTGACAACAATGAACGCCAACAACACACGTCCGAGTCTGAAACCGAGAGACCGTACGATCATGGCCGACCTCTTCTCCCTATCGTGATGGGTTCCGGTGGCTTGAAACCTGTATCGCGATAATTTTCTGTTTGCAGGGTCTCACCAAGCGGCAGCACGGGCGGCCAGTCTCTATAGCCTCACCAGGACGTGCGCGCAGTACGCTGTCCCGCCGCTCGAGTACTTCACCGATGTCCTGCGCAAGCTCGCCAACGGTTGGCGCGCCAATCGCCTCCAGGAGCTCCTGCCGCATCGGTGGCGCGATCAGTACGGCGAGCAGATCGCGCGGTAGCCCGAGCCACCCGGGTCGTCGTCCGACCGTTGCCCGCGTTCCACGGACATTCCTTGGTTAGCGCGTCCGCCTCCGAACGAGCCTCCGTCGGCGCCTCCCTCGACGTTCGCCAAGGGCCCGCCTGACCCCCTTGGCCCCTGGTCAGACCGGACGCTTACCGCCCAACGACGTTCGTCGTCGCTTCATTGGACTGAAGGCACCTTGACGGTGGTGTGACGGTCGGGGCGCTCTCCTACTGAGACGATCTGCTTGCAAGCTCACTGAGCCGGTTGGCCTCAAGGCTTGGTGTGGGGTCAAGGAGCGCTGCTGGACTGCCTCGAGCGCTCGCGTCTCCGCCTCCCGCAAGATTCAGGATCTTACTCCACGATCGCAGCCGCGGCACTACGCGTCGGGAGGAGACCTCGCGGATTCTGCTGTGCGAACTCCGAGAACGTGTGATTGTCCAGGATCCAGCTGCTGATACGTCGCTTGCATATTGGAGGGCGTGCGCTGTCCGGCCGTTCCCGCGGCGGTCGCGCTCCTGGCCGGCGTGGCGGCGGGCGCGCATCTGGCGGCTCCCATTGGCCCGATCAAGGCGGGGGCGGTCGCGGCGCTGATCGTCGCGGCGCTGGCCCCGCGCCGGAGACCCGCCGTCGTGGTCGCGGCGGCGATGGCCGGCTACTTGCTCGTCGGGATCGTCGCGGGCGGGCGCGGGAACGCCCGGGCGGTCGCGCCGCCCCGCCAGGCCCGCGTCGTAGCCGC
>JBQTIJ010000096.1:0-3609 GCA_052388255.1 Phycisphaerales bacterium | reverse complement strand
GTCTGGAGCTTCTCGGCGAGCCGCTCGCGGCGTTTCTGGTTCTTGGGAGACGCCTCTGGACTCCGCCAGTCCAATGTCCCCCGACCCTTGGCGAACGCGTAAAGCAGCGCCCATTGCACGTCAGGCTTGCGGGTCCTAGCAACGCCCATCCCCATCGACGCGAAGTCGAAAACCCCGGCTTGGCCTTTCACGGTCACAGACACCGTGTGCGCATCGCTGAAGCGGATTCGCACATCCGACCACTGCGCCCCTGCGGGCGTTGCGAACCTTGGCGTGGCGGACAGAGCAACCGCCACCTTGACATGGCGAGCAGTGAACTCGGCCAGAGAGTCTGCAAGAGCCTGCTTGGTTTCAAACACGCCCTCGCCCTGCCATATCAGCGATTCAGCGAGCGTGATCCAGGCCGATGATCGCCCGTCCACCACGCGGTTGAGCTCCTCGCTCGCGCCGGCGTGGGTTGGAGTGACGAGCACGAACGGCCTTCGGGAGAGCGCCGAAATGTGACCTGCGCTGCGGAGCAGTGATTGTGCATCGCGGGTCGTCGCCAGATACACCGGAAACCGTTCGCCCTCCACCGGCACGTACTCGCCCAGCCACCACAAACGGTTGCCCATGCCGACCGATGACGGAGTGCCCGAGAGCCCAATCGCCGTCGCCACGCCCCGGAAGAGCGTTTCCGCGTCGAGTTGCCACAGCACGATGTCCTCATGCCGGATCGGCGCGGATTCGCTCGTCTCGGGATCGACCGCGACGATGTCATCCTCAGCGTGAACGACGACCTTGCGGCCTTCGATCGTGCCGGGCCACGGCACCGACATCGCCAGCTCCTCCATCGGCCGCAGGAGCGGCTGGAGGAACTGCAGGTCAGCTCGCATGTGCTCACGCCAGACCGACCGCACGCCGGCCCAGCCCTGCACCCGCTCAAGCGACTGCCACAAGCGCATGGCTGCCTCCCTTCACGAATCCGCCGCCGCGCAAGAACGCCTCGATGAGATCGGCGTCAGTGTCGCGGGTGTAGGTCGCCTTGTTGCCGTGGCGGATGGTGACCAATCGCGGCTTGCGCCCGTCGGCGAACCGCACATCGAACGTCGCCGCCGTGAGCAGGGCATCGTCGGGAAGCGTCTCGCGGGCATGCTCCAGCGCGAGCAGCACATCGTCGGCCTTCTCGACTTTCTTGCGGTGGAACGGACCGCCGACATACATCGTGATCTCAACGAGGCGCACCGATGCGAGGCCCTGGACGTGGGCGCACGCCAGGCTCCGCCGACCGAGCGTCCGCAGCGGTTCGAGGGTGTAGCGGTCGGGATCGGCGGGGAACATGTCCGCGCGGCCGAAGATGTGCTGACCGATGATCTGGCGGTAGGCGGTGCACTCGCCCTTGGTTCCGCCGTTGATCCGCAACTCCCAGGTGCGGCAATCGAAGACGATCAGGCCGTGGGCCATCGGGCGGTAGCGAACGCACCCGGGCTTGCCGTCGTCAAGGCTCCCCTCTCGGCGGTAGGGGCCGCCGTGACGCACAAGGAAGCGCACCTCGTCGCCGTGGTCGAAGAAGAGCACCCGCGCGCCGGGGCCGCGACGGTGCTCCGCGTACCACGCGACGATCGCCGTCTCGAACGCCGCCAGCCGCGCTGGCCCCGGCGTCGCCCACGCCAGCGTCGCGCCAGCGGCGGGGACAAACGTCTCGAACGAGCGCCGGCGGGAGACGGTGATCTCGGTGTGGCAGCGCCGCAAGAGATCCGGGTTCTCAACCCAGACTCGCACTGCGATGTCCGCTGGCGAGAGGTGGTCCAGTGGCAGTACCAGCCCCGTGGCCTGCGCGGCAGCCAGTAACGACTCCATGCCGAGCGGCGTGGCCATTTCGTGCGTGTGCCAAAGGGCGTCCACCAGTTCGACCGGGAGCCCGCCGACATTGGTCAGCAGGGCGATCTCAACGCGCTCGATGTCGAGGTGCGCTGGATCGGTCGGCAACATGATGCCGTTGGCAGCGAGGAACGCGGCGTGAGGCCGCAAGAAGTCGATCAGGACGGCGGGGTCGACTTCCCGCAGCGCGTACGCGCTTGTGAACCGACGGAATGAAAGACTGCTCATGAACCCGGGCCTCCGCCTACGAGAAAGCCCCAGATTCCACCCGGGGCTGATTACCCGAGTGTATCCCGAACGTGCGTGGCGGAACAGCAGCCGACAGGACTTCTTTGTTCTGTCCACAAACATCTACTTTTGCAGCACTTGCGCGATCTTTTGCCGCATGGCCACGATGCCTTCCGGCGGCGGGGCCTGGGGCTCGTCACGATTCGTCATCGTTTTCCACAACCGCCGCTGGGTCTGCCAGTCCATGTGCCGGGTGAGGGGGCGCAAATGTCGCTCGGTGACGTCGTCTTTGCCCGCCTTGGCCGAGGTCAGAAAGAGCAGTTCTTCCTGGATGTCGGGGGCGAGGTTTGCGAGGTCCATGATCTGGCTCAGCCGCCCGCGTGTGACGTACCCGAGCCGCGCGATCTCCGCGAAGTCCTTCACCTGACCGCTCCGCACCAGACCGTCGAACCGCACCGCCAGCGCCATGAGCTTGGCCACGCGCGGTACGCGGGACGCGAGCGCCGGCTGGGGCGCGGGCTCCGGCGCTGCACCGATCCGCATCTGCCGATTGGCGAACTTGCCGTTGTCGAAGTGGACCTTGTAGGTGGCGCGGTTTGGATCGCTCATGGCTTAGGCTCCTCGGCGAGGCGGGCATGTTCGGGATGGAAGACCAGAGTGACCTCGCCCGCCTTGCCGTCAAACTCCACCGATTGAACGACCGCGTTCAGTAGTTCGGTCCGCTCGCGTGTGTTGAGTTGGTCCCACAGGGGCCGGAACTCCGCGACCGCTGCATCGACCTGGTCCCGGCGCAGCGTGGTCCGCTCGGCCTCGATGAGCTCCTCGTCGATCTCTGTGATCTGCTCTGCCACTTGCCGGGTGCGTTCGGCGAGGTCCGCCAAGCGATCGGCATCGCCCGCGGCCCCCGCGCGGCGTTCATCGCTGGCGAGCCATCGGAGTTCACGCTCCAGCGTGGTGCGACGCTGCTTCAGGCCGTCGCTCAGGTCGCGGTCATTGCCGCGAGCGCGTTCAACGATCTGGTTCACGAGTTCGCGATCACGGCCCAACGCTTGGATGCGATCAACCACGAAGGCTTCGAGTTGTTCGGCGGGCACCGCCTTGGACGGGCACGCGTGGTATCCGCTGCTCTGCGCGACGTGGCAGACGTAGTAGCGGTAGGTTTTCTTACCGGCCTTGGTCGTAAACGAATGCCCCATCGGCTTGTCACAGTGGCAGCACCGCACTAGCCCTTTCAGCAGACCGCCGTGGACGTTGCGGACATCGCTGCCACGATCGCGCCCGTTGGCCTCGAGGATCGCCTGCACGCGTTGCCAGAGCGCGGGATCAATGATCGCTTCTTGCTCGCCCTCGTAGACCTGGTCGTGGTGCTGCACCTTCCCGAGGTACGAGACGTTGGTCAGGATGCGATGCACGTAAGGGTTCGTGAGCGGAAGCCCGCCGACGACCTTGCCGTCCTTCTGAGTCCATGACTTGGTTTTCCAGCCCCGCCCCAACACTTCGGCGGTGGTGAGCCGAACCGAC
>JBQTIJ010000095.1:0-10119 GCA_052388255.1 Phycisphaerales bacterium | reverse complement strand
GATGACGGAGCACCCGCCGATGCCCTGTTCGTGATCAGCGCCCGCCTCGCCACCCCGGGCGTGATCGACCTCCTGACCGTGACCAGCCAAGGCGGCGCCCGTGGACCCGGCGGGGCCGGCGGCGGCGAGATGGCCCTGAACGTCCGTCCCCGTCTCAACACCACCATGGGCGGGGTCGTGAACCCCTGCTTCGTGGACTTCAACATGGACGGCTTCGTCGAACCCGGCGATCTCGACGAGTTCATCACCAGCTACTTCAGCGACGTTGACGAAGAGCGCAACCGCTGCGACTTCAACAACGACGGCTTTGTCGAACCCGGTGACCTTGACGAGTACATCACAAGTTACTTTGAAGGTTGCTAGTCGTGGCTCCGCCCTTCCGGGCGGTGTGCCTTTCTCCTTTCTCCTTTCTCCTTCCCCTTCCTCTCCCCCTCTCCAGCCCGATAGGGCTGCGACGTTCGTAGCCGGGCGTGGAGGAGGCCCTGCGACGACACACCCGGAAACCCGCGCCCAGAAAATCTGACCCTGAAAGGGTCGTCGTTAGCACGGTCCGTTCAACGTCCCACCGCCCTGCCGCGGCCATTCACCTCCGATCAGGTCGTCTTCCGTCCACGATCCGTTGGCCGCGCACGCACCCGCCTTTCCCTCGGCCCATCCGCGCCATTCGCCAAAATCGCAAATGCCCGCTATTCCCCTCTCCGCAGGACCTTGCGCCGCCTCCCCGCACCGCTACCGGCGCGCCTTTGCACGCCGAACCGCGCGTTTCGGCACCCCTATGCCGGACTCCCATCCGGCCGCCAGCAGGCGAAACCCCGTACCCCGTCCGCGGCCCATCGAGCCAACGACGCTGGCGCAAAGAAGGTCACCCATGACGCCTCTTCCACCAGACAATCGCGCCCGCAACCAGCGCACCCGCGGCACCAGCCAAGAGCATCCGCCGCACATAGGGGTTCGCGCCACTGTTCTGCTCGATAAGCACCCCATCGATGAGCGGGGCCGGGTCGCTGGGTGTCGGGGAAACGTTGGAACTCGACCCTCGGACAATCGGCCTGCCCTGCGCGTCGCAGGGCGATTGGTCGCCGCCGCGGACGAACCGCTTCGCGAGATTCTCCGGCTGAAACCGCGCCGGGTCGATCCCCACGCGCGAGGCGCTGGTGTACACGAGCACTTCGCCGGGCATGTCGATGGTTGTGCCGGCCCGCCGGGTAAACGCCCGGGCGATGCGGGGGTGCCGGGCCGGCAGAAGCCGCTCCGCGAAGCGGCCCTCGTACTCGAAGCGAGAGACAAGCCCGCGGGGACCTTCAACACTGATGGTGGCAACCTCCCCGTGTGTTCGATCAAACCGCAACTCAAGGCCAAGACTCGGCGAGCGCATGACCACACGGTCACCATCTTCGCTCGCCTCGCGGTCGTTCGCCGAACTCAACAGTCGTGCCGTCCAGAGGGCGAATGTCGGATAGCTCGACATCGCAGCATATTCGGCCGCGGTCTGCTTCCGCTCCCGTCGCCACGCCTGCTCATCGACAACCGGCGGGTCCGCAACCCAGACTTCCGCCTCGGTCGCCAGCATGGTCGGGCGGAGAACTCTCGCGACAGACGTCAGCAACTCGATATCGGTGGCACCTTCCTCTGGTCCCAGATACGTGAGATTGACCGATTCGACGCGCGCGACGTCGGGTCCCGCAAGCCAGACCGTCTGGCGATGCAGGATCAGTCGATCAAGGCCCGCCGACGGATCTGTCCACCGACGAACCCGCGCAGACCGCTCGATCGCGGCTTTCTGGCGTGCGTCAAACCCGGGCTCCTCGATGAGCCACGCCCGGTCCGCCGCCACGACCACGCCCGCGACATCAGCGTGCGCAGCGAGTACACGGTCGAGCAGGGTTTGATCGGCCGTCCCACCAAGAAGCCCCGCCGTCGCCACGGGCGCAACTGCGACGGTGAGAGCGAACGCTGCTGCGAAGGGTGCACAATGGCGGCTCGTCATAAGCGGGTTCTCCCGTATGAGCGAATGTGGCGACTCAACTGACAGGATAGGGGATTGTGTATCCTGTCAAGTCGTCGGCCAGAGGTCCATCACTGCTGTTCCCGGAGACGCGCACATGCCCGACATCGAACGAGAAGACCGCGGCGGCGGAGGGGTGGTAAAACACAATGCTGTTTGCTTCTCCCGGCCAGCGTTCACCTTGGTTGAGGTCTTGCTGGTCCTGGCCATTGTGCTCGCGCTCGCGGCGCTCTTCGTCGGGCCGATCGCCGGCAGCCGCATCTCGGCACAGAGAACGGCCATGCTCTCCAACATGCGCACGCTCGCCACACTCCAAGTCCAGTACTGCGATGATCATCGGGGCGAGTTCGCTGTGTTGTTTGCGCCAGTCTACCGCTCGGTTGCCGGGGGGCTTGAATCGGTTCGGGTCGGGGAGCGGACGCTCCGCGGGGCTTGGTTTGAGAACGCCAACTGGAACTGGTTGGTCGCGGCCCCCGACATTTCACCCGAACTGGTACTCGCGCCGGGCAACCCCCGCATTCACGACGCGGGGTCATCGTCCCTCGTCAACCCGGACTATGTCCTGACCAACACACTCTTTGCGTCGCCAGAGTACTGGGATCTACCGACGCAAACCGGCCCAAATCAGTGGCGGGTCCAACGGATTGACTCCATCGCCTACCCCGCCGACAAGGGCCTGCTTCTTCAGATGGTCACCTATGAACTGCGCGACTACCCGGACGGGCACATGTCGTGCTGCTTTCGTGAGTTCAAAGCGGGCTTGGTCTGGGCAGACCTTTCGGCCTCCCGCGAGAGCATTGGGGCAATGCCCTTGGGCTCTCCCAACCCCTGGCATCACACCCTGCGGCGCGGCCTTCCCTCCTGGTCACGCGGCGCCCCTGTCCTTGAAACCCGGTTCGGCGTCGCGGGTCGCGACCGTGGACCGGCCACGACCTCCGCCGCGACCGGTGAGTCGGACGGCTTCCAGAGGCGTTGACCTCGCCCGGGATCGGTTGGCGTCATGCTCCATGGTGATCGCGAGAAACCCTTTCGCCCCGCGGCTGACGGCCGCGTACACGGTGGGGTCATGACCCATCGGCAAGTCAACTCCGCCCCGTACTCCCCCACCATTTGACCATTCCCCCGACCGACCATTTGATCCCCCGTGCCCTCCGCGCCCGTGCCCACACTTGCTGTTCTCACCAACGTCCCCACGCCCTACCGGCTCGCGCTCCATGCGCGCATCGACCGTGAACTGCCCGCGGTGCGGCTGGTCACGCTCTACACGCATGATGTCGCCGACCAGGCGTGGAAACTCGATGGGCTTGACCCGGAGCGGAACCTGCGCTTCGGCCCCGGTGACGCAGTGGACCAATCAAGCCGACCCGGACGGGCTCTGCACGAGTGGCACAAGGGGGGCCGCATCATCGGCCATCTCCGCCAGCACCCTCCCGGCGCGCTCCTGCTTTGTGGTTACAACGACCCTTGCCGCCTGCGCGTGCTGCGCTGGGCCACGAGTCAGGGCATCCCCACGTTCCTTGTGGGCGACTCGAACATCCACGGCGAATCGGTCCGGGGGATCAAAGCCCTGGTCAAGAAGCGGCTTGTTGGATGGGTGGTGTCGCGTTGCGCGGGGGTCATGCCCTGCGGCGGGTATGGTGCGGAGTTCTTCGCGCAGTATGGCGCGACGCCAACGCGCACGTTCTATGTTCCCTATGAGCCCGACTACGCGCTCATCGAAAACCTCGACCCCGCCTTCATCGTCGCCGCCGCCGCCAAGTGGGGGCTTGATCCGGCAAGGCGGCGGATCGTCTATTGCTCACGCATGATTGATCTCAAGCGGCCCGGCCTCGCGCTCGAAGCGTTCGTGCGGATCGCGCAAGAGCGGCCCGAGTTTGACCTGCTGATGATCGGTGACGGCCCGCTCAAGGCCGCCGTCGAAGGGAGCATCCCCGAGCACCTGCGCGGGCGGGTGCGGTTCACTGGGTTCATCGGAAGCCAGCCGGAGATCAGCGCCCTCTACCGGAGTTCACACATCTTCCTGCACACCAGCATCTATGAACCCTGGGGCGTCGTGATCAATGAGTCGGCCTGCGCCGGCATGGCCATCGCCTGCACCCGAACCGTCGGCGCAGCGGGGGAACTCGTTCGCGATGGCGTGAACGGCGCCCTCTTCAACCCTGACGACCTTGAGGGGACCGTGAGGGCCCTGCGCACCATCACGGATCCCGCGCGCCTGCCCGTGTTCGCGGCGGCCTCGCGGAACGTGCTCGCCGATTGGCGTAGCCGCGGCGACCCCGTACAGGGAATCCGCCGGGCACTCGAATCATGCGGCGTGCTCAAGGGGTGAGGACATGCCGCCGTGTGGATGGATGGTGGAATGACCCGCTCCAAAGGAGGCGCCACATTCGACCCCGTCGGCTTATAAGGACGTGACGCACAAGCCGTTTGTAACGACGCACGGCTTTCCTTGGGGAAGGTGCGTTCGGTGCTTCACGATCGAAGTTGTATCGATGTTCCTCGATTCTGCTTCCTCCTGCCGTCTTCATGCTGACCATGGGCCATCCTCCGCAAAACACCTCTGTCGGGATTCGTTCGTATGCCCGAGCGGGGCTGCGCAAAGACCTATTGATGCATCGGCTGGTACGCCGAGACCGTTCTCAAAGGACCTTTCGGCGGTGTGGAACAATTTGTGGAGAATCACCCCTGGGCCGACCGAGAGGCACCGCGCCCTTGGCAGCGGGGACACCAGACCGTGGTGCGCTGGGCCACGGTGGCGCGGCGGAGTGGTGCCCCGCATGTGATGCACGGCAGGCCCGCGCGGCCATAGACCGCGTGGTCGGTGGCGAACGAACCGGGCGCGCCATCGGCGCTCCGGTAGTCGCGCAGGGTGGAGCCACCGGCACGGACCGCCTCCGCCAGCACGGCCCGGATGCACGCGGCGAGTTCATGACAGGTGGCACGGGAAATGGCCGCGGCCGAGAAGCGCGGGCCCAGGCGAGCGCGGAAGAGGGCTTCATCGGCATAGATGTTGCCGATCCCGGCGACGGTCTGTTGATCGAGGAGCGCGGCCTTGATGGGGCGGCGCGAGCCGCGGAGGCGGTCGGCGAGAGTGTCGCCGTCGATCGCGAGGGCATCGGGGCCAAGCGCATTGAAGCGCGCATCGAGGTCATGCAGGCTGGCGAGGGTGGTGAGGCCGCCGAAGCGGCGCGGGTCACGGAAGATGAGGGTGCCGCGTTCGGTCTGCCAGACGACGTGGGTGTGCGTCAGCGCCGCCGCATCCGTTCCGGTCGGCAGCGCGAGCATCTGGCCAGTCATGCCAAGCTGAACGACGATGGCGCGGCCGGACTCGGCGGTGAGGGCCATCTGCTTGCCGCGGCGCGAGAGATCGGTGATGCGGTCGCCGGCGAGGAGCGCGCGGGGCGTGCGCGGGCCGGTGACGACATCCGGCCGGTGGAGGCGCACGGCGGTGATGCGCACACCGAGCAGGTGCGGAAAAAGCGATCGTCGGAGCGTTTCAACCTCGGGGAGTTCGGGCATCGTGCGTGCGCGATGTGCGCGGGTTCAGGGGTTGGCGGGGAGGTCCGTGAAGAGCGCGAGCATCTCCTTCCACTCGCCGTAGCGGTAGGTCACCCCGCAGGAGTCGTGGAGGAGGCGGACCTCCGCGATGAGGGCCTCAAGAGTCTCCTGCTGCCAGGCCTCGGCCGTGCGGTCGCAGAAATAGAGCCGACAGGCGAGGGGCTTGATGGTGTGAACAGTGCAGAGGTTGAGGTGCTGAAAGCCGCAGCGGGTTGCGGGCGAGGGTTCGTGGCGGACCCAATCGAGCGACGCTGTACCGTGAGCGCGGAGAGCGCCGTCAACGACATACGCGGCTTCGAGGCCGGTGACATAGAGCCGGTGGCCCGCCTCCGCGAAGTGGCAGCAGCGCCCGCTGGCCCAGCAGACCGGGGCCCGGGCCTCGATGGCGGCGGCGGCGCTCGCGAAGATCCGTTCAAGCCCCGAGCGCACGGGTGGATGGGCGAGGGCGTTCAGCCACTGGCGCGTGTGTGGGATCTCGGGGGTTGGTTGTGGACTGGCTGTCGGCACGCGAACGAATCGTATTGGATGGGGCTGTCGGTTGCGTGGTGGCCGTTGGTGGTGGCGGTGTGGAGAGCATGTCGCGCTCCAGGGCGCAATCGACAGGGCCAAACAGTGAGGCGGCCGATCTCTCCCCGAAACGGGCAGCGCGCAACCGACAACCGACAGATGGCCGCCCGCGGGCGCGACAACTGGTCCACAGCGAGTACCCATGACCGGCACTGGCGCAAAGGTGGACGCAGAGGCGAATTGCGCGATCAAGGGGAGAAGGAGTGCGCAACCGACAGCCACTCTTGAATTCCATCAGCAGAGATATCTCTATAGATAGAGAAGAAAGGAACCTGCACCATCCGAGCCCGTTCGCATCCATCGTGCGAGATGGCACCCGAGCATGACGATCGCGGATTCGTCGTCCGGTATGATGACCCCGTGACCTCGTTGCCGACACTCATGATCACGTGCGGCATCGTGGTGTTCACGGTGGCGATGGTCTTCGTTGCTCGCGCGCTCTGGGCCGATCGTTCCCGGGGCCGGGCCCGCTGCCCGCGGTGCTGGTACACACTCGCCGGGCTCAAGGCACTGACGTGCCCGGAGTGTGGATTTGTGGCGCGCGAAGCGCGGGAGATGCACAAGACTCGCCGGCACGGACGGCTCGCGGCCATGTGGACAGGTGTCGCGGTTCTTGCGATCGGGGTGGTTGTTCCCGGCGTGACCCTGCACCCCCGACCGCTCGCCCTCGCACCCACGGCGGTCTTGGCTTGGTCCGCGGCTGGTCAAGGCGGGCGCGGGACGCTGGCGAGCGCGGAACTGGTGGCCCGGCTGAATGAACCCCACCGCAGTGACGCCGAACTCACCCAGATCCTTGCGGTGCTGATTGCCGACCGGCAGGCGCGCCAGCCCTGGCCATCGTCGCTGCCGCTGGCGGTGCGTGCGGGCCCGCTCGACGCCGGGGCACGGCCGCTCACCACGCAGGTCGAGGGCGCGGAGCATGTTCCGACTTTGCCGCGGATCACCGAGACGCACCGTGCCCGGTTCTTTGACAACGTGACGCTCGTCGATCCGTCGCAGGGCTGGTTCACGGCCAAGGTGCGTGTCGCGCCCGACCGAGACCTGCGCGTGAAGGTGCCGGTGCGGCTGGTCAAGAACATCGACGAGGCGATTCGCCCAGTGACGGGCGCGCAGGCGGATGAGTTTGCGCGCTCAGCGTTGAATGTCCGGCTGCTGAACGATGGCGAGTGGTACATGCAGATCATGCCAGGGGAATCGGCATCAGTGACGGCACCGGGGGATGGGGAGGGGTTTGCGGGAATGACTATGGGCTTCGCTGCGGAGTTGCGATCGGGGGAAGAGATCATCGCCACGACCCGCGGCTGGTATCGCGAGGGCGCGAGCGCGCTGCGGTTCACGCCGCTTGCGTTCCCCTTCGAGCCGGCCGAGGCGGCGCGGGTGGCGCTCGATGCCCATGTTCGAGCGTTGTCCGAGGACCCGGGAAGCATCCGGGCAGAGCCGCTGACGCTCACGATCCGATCCGACGTGGCGATGGCGCTACGCGACTTTGAAGCGGGGCGGTATTGGGCAGGGTCGTTCACAGTGCCGATTGGGGAGGTGCTGAAGTAGGCAGGGAGTAAAGACAAAGCCCGCCCAGCCGCAAGATGCGCGGCGGAGCGGGCCAAGGGGATGCGGGGGCCAAAGAAAGTCAGTGCCACGCGTTGTGGCTGGCCGCCCACTGTGTCCCTTGGTTCGGGACCGTCAGGTAGCCAGAGTAGCTGCCGCTGGCGCGGACGTGGACCAAACCGCATGCCCCGGAGCCAGCGTCATAGAAGTAGCCGGAACCGTTCATGGGAATCTCGTTCGAAGCACGGGACGAGAGTTCATGGCGGACGAACGCGATCCCGGTACCGAGTCAACTCGGCCGTACTCACACGGACAGGATGCAGCTGGATCGAAGCCAGACTCGCAGCGTTTGCTGGCGAGCCTGGTTCTGGCTTACCACGGGAGCCCGGCACCCACCACGGGCCCGAAACGCGGTTGGCGCACGAGGGTCATGCCGCAACGCGGACAGGCGTGGTCCTGCGGTGCCATGAAGAAGAGGCCCCACTGGCGCCAGAAGCCGCACTTGCGACACAGCCCGACATCTACCCAAGCAGCTCGCGTACACATGCTCACCTACTTTCTACCGGCAGTGCCGGTTGCCAAGAAATGCCCACAGAAGCAGACACATGCGCATTCGTGAGAGGTTCCTCTGTTTCAAAAGGCCGGTGGCACCCTTGGGTGCCACCGGCCGAGGGGCGGGTCACCGGGCCTGTTCCTTGGCGGCTTTTTCCCGACCCACCGAATCCACGGGCTCGTAGATGGCGTATCCACCCGGGAACGGCGGGGGAATACGGCGCCAGCCCTTTGGTGCACTCATGAGGCACCTCCTTTCCATCCATGAATGCGGCGCAAGGTGAAGGCCGTGCGCAATCGTTCTTGTTTTCTTGGGCGCCGTCTTGTATGCTGTCGGGAGAGGACGGGGCAGGCGACCAGGCCAGGGAGTCTCGATGGGCAAGCGCAAAGACAGTTCAAAAGGAAGATCTCGGAAAACTCGCGCGGCGGGTCGCCCGAGCAAGCCGCTCAGAATTCCGCTTCGGGATACGCCGTTGACGGAGAAGGAGTTGAACGCGCACTACGCGGCGCTGGCCGAGGTTGTCCGCAACTTTGTTTTCTCGAAGGCGCGGGCGCTCTATCTGGCCGGCCGGGCCGACTCCCTGTTCAACTCCATCAACAATGTGCTCCTCAAGAGGGGCCCCAAGGGCGTACCTTCGGATCTGTGGGCGTGGGAGAGTGGTAAGTTCAGAAAACTGGTGGTGGGGATCGCGGCGATCAAGATCAAGGAGCGAATGCGCCGCCTGTTTCGCGAACCAGGCGTGCTTGACCATCAGAATGAACACGGCACGGCGATGGAGGAGGTGCGAGGAATCAACAGCGACGAGCTGGTTGTTGTCCTTGATCGGATCCAGCTCGATCGGTCGGACGCGATGATCCTCGCTGCGAAGCTCAACCTTGGGCAGCTCAAGCCCGCGCCCACGTCCGACGATATCGCGCGCGAACTCAACGCGCGAGCGGTCGAGAATGGGGAGGAACCGACGTTCACGACCGGAGTGATCAGCGGGCGCTGGCGCTCGATCCGGGAGAGGATCTTTCTGGAGCTTGCGAGAGAGGCGGGCACGATGCTCGACGAACTCCGCGAGCCGGGAGCGACGATCGTTCGGCTCGTGCTTGACGGGCATGGAATCGGCAGCGCCGAGCTTGAGATTGGCTTCGTTGAGCGGTGCGGCAGCGCGGACATCCCGCAGTACAAGATCGAGGCGCTTCAACGCGCCAAAGCCGAGTATGAGAAGATTCCAGCAACGAATCGAGTTGAACGGCGGGAGTGGCTGGGCGGCCATTATCATCAAGCGGTGGAAGAGGGTGCGCGGTTACTTCCAACCGAAGAGTAAACCCATGACGACATTGAGTCCCGATCACGCGGAGGCAGAGGCCATCATCGAAGTGGTGCTCTGCGCTGCGGAGGGGGTGGGCTTGAGTGACGTGCTGAGCAATAACCGCTGGTGGGCGACGATGGAGGGGCGGTACGCGGGAAAGGCGGTCACGGAGGGGGCCCGGACCCTTATCGCGATGCACGCGACGAGAGTGCGGGCGGGACGGTCGTTGCTTGAGGCAGCCAGTTCGGTGGCCGATGTTGCCGGCCTTCGCGTAGGGCGATGCGTGATCGAGCGCATTCGCGGGGCGGGGGCAACGTCAGTGGTCTTTGATGCCGTGGTCGATCACGCCGGCGCACAACACGCCGCCGTACTCAAGGTCTACAAGCACCTAACCGAGCACTCCAATCCGGAGAGAAAAAGCGCCGCAGAGCGGTACTTCAACAACGAGTTGAGCGCACTGAAGGCGCTTGCCGGTTGTCCGGCGGTGGCGGGTATGTGCGAGGACGTCCAGAAGGTCGCGAATCGATCAGCGGTCGTGCTGGAACGGGGCCAAAGCACGCTGGACGAGCTGCTCGTGGCGGGCGGGATCGATGC
>JBQTIJ010000094.1:0-10965 GCA_052388255.1 Phycisphaerales bacterium | reverse complement strand
GGCGCGTGCTCCGGTCAGACCCTGACGTCATCCTCGTCGGCGAAATGCGCGACCTTGAGACCATCGAGGCCGCCATCCGTGCCGCCGAGACCGGCCACCTTGTCTTCGCCACCCTCCACACCACCGGGGCCGCCAAGACCATCGACCGTGTCGTCGATGCCTTCCCCGTCTCCCAGCAGAACCAGATCCGCGTCCAGCTCTCAACCGCCCTCATCTGCGTCCTCAGCCAGGCCCTCCTCCCCCGGCTGGACACCCCCGGGCTGGTCGCGGCGTACGAGTTCCTCGTGGTCACCCCGGCCATCGCCAACCTCATTCGTGAGGGAAAGACCTACCGAATCGATTCTTCGATCCAGACAGGGAAGAAGTTCGGTATGCAGCTCCTCGACGACCACCTGTGGGCCTTGTACATGGCGGGCAAGGTCTCAGCGGAGGAGATGATCGACCGGTCCAAGAACCCCGGCGACATCACCGACAAGATCCACCGCATGGGTCGGACGGTGGGCCGAATCGAACTCGATACCGAGGATGTCGACACCAAGAGTTGAGGGCGATCAGGGCCGAAAAGCGCGGGATCTTCGACCTGTGCGTTTCGGCGTTTGTGGATGCTCCATTCTCGCGGTTTAGCCGAATCAATCCACAAAGCAACGTGTCGTATCCAAAAACGCCACTTTTCAAGCCACTTCTGTGGAACAGATGTGGTATTCTTTTCGATCATCATTGGTCCGCCGCGCGTTGTCGGCGGGACCCGGTGATCGGCCATCTGTGAGCCCCCATGCCGACCCTGACCTCAGCTGATTATCAGGAAATGAAGGGCAAGAAGCTCGGTCGGGTTCTGACCAAGCTCGGCAAGACCACGCGCGAGCGCGTCCACGAAGCGCTCGCGGTCCAGAAGACGCGCAAGGTTCGCATCGGTCAGTTGCTGATCGAGTTGGCCTATTGCACCCTGGCCGATATCGATGAAGGCATGGCCGCGCAGGCCGGCCTTGGTTATATGGACCTCAAGGGCTTCGAGATCCCGCAAGAGGCGCGCGAGGCGCTTCCCGGGGAATCGGTCCAGTCCTATCAGGTCATCCCGGTGGCGTTCAACCCGGCGGGCAAGCGGCTGAAGATCGCCATGAAGAGCGCGGACAACTTCCGTGCCGTGGATGACCTTCGGATGCTCATGAACTTCAACGTCGAGGCCGTGGTGGCCGACGCCACGTTGATCGACGCCCTGATCAAGAAGCACTTCTCGAAGACGGAGTCCGTGGGCGACGTGGTGAGCGAACTCGCCAAGGACGACAGGCTGGCCAACCTGAAGCTCGGTGGCAAGGGCGGCGAGTCGATCGACCTTGATGTGCTGAGCGACGCCGCGAACGACAACAAGGTCGTCAAGCTCCTGAACCTTGTGCTGATGCAGGCGATCAAGGACCGGGCCTCGGACATTCACTTTGAGCCGTTCGAGGACGAGTTCAAGATGCGGTACCGCATCGACGGCGTGCTCTACGAGATGGAGCCGCCGCCCAAGCAGCTCGGGCCCGCGATCACCAGCCGCGTGAAGGTCATGGCGAAGCTCGATATCGCCGAGCGGCGCCTGCCGCAGGACGGCCGCATCGAGTTGACCCTGGGCGGCGCGCCCGTCGATCTGCGTATCAGCGTGCTGCCGACGATGTACGGCGAGAGTGTGGTGATGCGCGTGCTCGACCGGAGCAATGTCAAGCTCGCGCTCGACCGCATCGGCATGCGTGAGGACGACCTTGAAGTCTTCCGCAAACTCATCAACCGCCCGAACGGGATCGTCGTCGTCACCGGCCCCACCGGCTCGGGCAAGACCACGACGCTCTACGCCGCGCTGCAGGCGCTCAACGACATCGAGACCAAGATCCTGACGGCCGAGGACCCGGTCGAATACGACATCGACGGGCTCTGCCAGGTGCAGGTGAACGCGGATGTTGAGCTCACCTTCGCGCGGGCCCTGCGCTCGTTCCTGCGTCAGGACCCGGACGTGATTCTGGTCGGCGAAATCCGCGACCTTGAGACCGCAGAGATCGCCGTGCAGGCCTCCCTCACCGGCCACCTTGTGCTCAGCACGCTGCACACTAACGACGCTCCCTCGAGCATCATCCGTCTCGTGGACCTGGGCATCGAGCCCTTCCTTCTGACCGCGACCATCGAAGGCGTGGTGGCCCAGCGGCTCGTCCGCACCATCTGCGCCAAGTGCAAGGAACCCTTCACGCCCAACGAGGAACAGCTCATGGAGCTTGCGCTGCGGCCTGAGTCCGTGGCGGGCAAACAGTTCTTCCGCGGGGCGGGGTGTGTGAACTGCTACAAGTCGGGCTATCGCGGCCGCATGGCGCTCTTCGAGATCATGGGCATGAACGACCTCATGCGCGAGCTCGTGATCAAGAAGGCCACGACCAACGTGCTCCGCGACCAGTCCAAGAAGGACGGCATGCGCTCGCTCCGTGAGTGCGGCCTGCTCGCCATGTACGAAGGACAGACGACGATCGATGAGATCGTCCGCGAAACACTCGCCGAAGAGGATTGACCGCGTCGCCCCGCCCGCGGGGCCGCGTCCAGAACACGCCTTGCGAACCGGAGACCCTTATGGCCACATTTACCTACGAAGCGCTCAACGCATCCGGCAAGGCCCAGAAGGGCTCTGTGGAGGCCGAGTCATCCGAGAAAGCGATCGCCCAGATCAAGCAGCAGGGCTTCTTCCCCACCAGCGTGCGCGAGCAGAAGGGGGCGGCGAAGGGGGCCGACGACGACAAGCCCGTAAAGAAGAAGCGTGGCGGAGGCGGCATCTCGATCGGCGGCGTCTCGATCACACTTCTGACGGTGTTCACCCGCCAGCTCTCGACGCTCCAGGACGCTGGCCTGCCGCTGCTGCGTTCGCTCCAGATTCTGGAGGATCAGCAGAAGCCCAGCAAGCTCAAGGCCGTGCTCCAGGGCGTGTGCGAGGATGTGGAGGGCGGCACCTCGCTCTCAGAGGCGATGGCCAAGCATCCCGCGGCGTTCAACCGGCTGTATGTCAAGATGGTCGCGGCCGGCGAGGTCGGCGGCGTGCTCGACATCATCCTGCAGCGTCTCGCGGAGTTCATGGAGAAGGCGCAGCGGCTCAAGCGCAAGGTCGTCGGCGCGATGGTGTACCCGGCCGTCGTCGTCACGGTCGCCGTGGGCATCGTGCTCTTCATCATGCTCTTCATCATCCCGAAGTTCAAGGAAATCTTCGCGGAGTTCGGTGTGCAGATGCCCTGGATCACCCAGATGCTCATCAGCACCTCCGGCTTCCTCGCGGGCAAGCTCCCCGGCCAGAGCGTCCCCGGCTGGATCTACTTCCTCTTCCTCCCGCTGCTGTACATCCTGCTCAAGCTCGCCCGCAAGGCCGGCCCGGGCCGCGCCGTCACGGACACGATCGTCATCTGGACGCCGATCTTCGGCAGTCTGATCCGCAAGACCACGATCGCGAAGTTCACGCGCACGCTCGGGACGCTCATCAACGCCGGCGTGCCCATTCTTGAAGCCATCGCGATCACCCGCGACACCTCGGGCAACTACGTCTTTGAGAAGGCCCTCAACAAGGTGCACGACTCGATCCGCGAGGGCGAGACGTTCGCCACCCCGCTGCGCGAGAGCAAGGTCTGTGACGCGATCGTTGTGAACATGATCGACGTCGGCGAAGAGACGGGCGACCTTGACGCCATGCTCCTGAAAGTGGCCGACAACTACGACGAAGAGGTGGACGTCGCCGTGCAGGCGATGGTCAAGCTCATCGAGCCCCTGCTCGTGCTCTTCCTCGGTGGCGCCGTCGGCACCATCGTCGTCGCCATGTTCATGCCGCTCGTCGCGATCATCGAGAAGCTCCAGTCGGGCGGCCTGTGATCCCCCGCGGCTCCGGGCGAACGGGGACCGCTCACCCGCGCGGGCGGTGGCACCGCTCGGGCTACACGCTCGTTGAACTGCTCATCGTCGCCGCCATCGTCCTCACGCTCGCCGGCATTCTGCTCGTGGTCGTCCGCAAGATCGTGCAGCTCATCCACACGCTCTTTGGCCCCGCGCTGCTCCCCATGCTCACGTCACCCTTCGCCTGATCGCGTGCCCGACGCCACCGAAAGACCGACATGTTGAACGCCCAACCCAGATCCCGGCCGATTCGCGCCGCCTTCACACTCATTGAGGTGATGGTCGTTGTCGTGATCATCATCATTCTTGCCGCGCTCATCTTTATCGCTGTGGGTGCGGGGCTCCGCTCCGCACGGACGAATATCGAGCAGACGTTCGTCCGCAACCTCTCGACCGGGGTTGAGCAGTTCCGGCAGGACTTCCGCTTCCTGCCCCCGCTGGTGGACGACGCCATGCCGGTCGATGCCGCAACCCGCAAGGTGCGCCTCCAGGGTGATACCGGCGATAGCGGCGTTTCGGTCGTGCAGCATCTCCGCGACGCGACGATGGTCCGGGCGAGCAGGCGCTCGCTGCCGGTGTACCTCATGGGTGCGCTCGACAAGGAGTTCGACGGGGTCGATGGTGCGGGGCTCTTCAAGCCCTCGGACGACGGCGCGTTCGCGCGTGTCGGCCCGAAGGTGGATGCGTTGATCGATGTCTCTCGCGATCCTGACCGCTTCGTCCGTGAGAGCGGCGATGTACTCCGCCCCACCTTCATCGACCGGTGGAAGAACTCCGTCCTCTACTACCGCTGGGAGCCGACCCGCGTCGCCGGCGCCTCAAAGGAAGTGGCCCGGAGCAACGACGGCACGCCCCTGTACAACACCCCCCCCGCCGCGGGTGATCCGAACGCGAACGCCGCGCTGCGTTCCGGCGGGTTCGCGATTGTGAGCGCGGGCGCGGACGGCCGCATCAACAACTCAGATCCAAACGCGGAAGAGAACAAGGACAACCTCGTGGAGACCGGACAATGACCCACGCCCACCCTGCTCGTCACGATGGCCGTCCCCGCTCTGCGCCGCTCGCCCTTGCGGCGGTGCGGGCGGGCTTCACGCTCACCGAGATCCTGGTCGTCATCACGATCATCATCATCATCATCGTGATCGCGGTGCCCGCGTTCCAGGCGATGATTTATTCGAACAACCGCATTCAGGCCGA
The DNA here is from genome assembly GCA_052388255.1 of Phycisphaerales bacterium. Classification (GTDB taxonomy): domain Bacteria; phylum Planctomycetota; class Phycisphaerae; order Phycisphaerales; family UBA1924; genus JAEUIX01. Next base: position 5,883 of record JBQTIJ010000094.1, on the reverse strand, counting down.
GGAAGGCATCAAGACGGGTCTGGCGCTCGGGCGCGACTCTGCCGTCCGGGGAGGCGATGGGCAGGACGGCGCGGCGGTCTTCATCTATGAGCCGGGGGCCGGTTGCCGCATCATCGCCTGCACGAAAGTGGGGGTGCTCGATGATGTCGATCGTTCGCGCACGCCCAACGTGGTGGTGCAGCGCGAAGTGTTTGTGCCGGTGACGGCCTTCGCGCCGGTGGCTCTGCCGAAGAACTGGGTGGTGCGTGGCTTCGCCCCCGCGGGCTCGGTTGATTCCTCATGGTTTGAGACCACAACCGGCAACCAGCGCTACCCCATCGGCAACCCGTCGTGGGTCTTCCCGGAGACGGGCTTCTTTGACAGTGCCCTGAACAACCCGGATGTCGATGGTCTCAATCGCCAGACCTTCATGGTTCGGTTTGAAGGTGGCACCGGCGCGGTCTCCGCGGCGTCGCCACAGTCGGTGCTCCTTGTCTATCCGCGCGACTCGCGTCAGAACCGGATGGCTCCCGCGGACCTGCGGCTCGATACCGCGCGCGACCTCGTTCGAACGGTCCGCCGCATTCTGACCGACCGCGTGACCCCCGAAACGGCAACCGCGATCGGGCGCCAGCGGCTGCTGGGCGAGATCAGCGGCGACTGCATTCTCGTGAAGCCCGTGCGCGAACTGGCGCTCATGGACGAAACGCGCCTCGCGGCCGCGCTCGGCGCTCGGGTGGACAACACCACGGGATGCCTCTATCGCAACACCAAGCAGCCCCAGTTCGTCGAGGCCACGGGCCCCGTGGCGGGCGGGGGTACGGACGTCGGCGTCACGGCCGCGCGCATCAGCCGCTGGATCGAGGGTGATACCAACTTCGACGGGCAGTACACCGCAGGGACGACGGCGCAGAACGCCGACGAACCCCAGGCCAAGGTCTTCGTGATCGATCGGTTCCTCGGGACCGCACAGCAGGTGGCGCTGCAGCGCCAGGGGTTGAACCAATGACGACGAAGCACCCGACATCCCGCGCGGCGCCCCGGGGCTTCACGCTCATCGAGGTGCTCATGGCGGTGTTGATCCTCGCCATCGGGCTGCTCGGCCTGGGCGCTGTGCTGCCCATGGTGGTGAAGCAGCAGCGCGACAGCGCCGACAGCACCACCGGCGCGATCGCCATGCAGGCCGCGGTCGCCGGGCTTCAGGCGCCCCGCCCCGGTGGCGATGCGGTGCACACCTTCGAGATTCTGCCCGACGCCGACCCGAACTCTGAACTCGACGGCACCTTCGTGCTCTCGATCCGCTCGGAGAGCACCGACCCACTCCCCGCGGCGGCGAGCGGCGAGGAAGTTCAAGATGCGATCAACGCCCTGCCGTCGATCAACGGGCAGTGCTCAGTGACGCTCGGCGTGAGCGGGCAGGGCGCGCGCCGGTATGGCATCACCTTCACGGGCGATCTCGGCAGCGCGGCGATCTTTCCGCTGCTGACCGTGAACGGCTCGGGCCTCACGGGCGCTGGGAGCCCTTCGACGCGGGCCTTTGTCTCGGTGGTGGGGGGCCCTGATCTCTCGCCCGAGTTCTTCACGGCCTGGGCGGCCGACAACGACCAGGGCGCGATGCCCCCGGTGACCCGCAACATCATTCCGCGCGAGGCAACCTGGGCACCGGTCGCCCATGATGAGGACGGTTTCGGTGTGGCGTTGCTCGGCACCTCGCGCGTGCAAGGGTCGCTCACGGTCATTCGGACCGTGGGGCTGCCCCTCTCGGAGAGGTTCTTCCCCTCCGATTCGTCCGGTGTTCGCGAGCCGCAATATGTCTTTGACATGGCGGTAAGGCGCCAGACGGACGTCCGTCCGATCGATTGGACGGCCGGGCGGATCTCAGACGCCGCCAAGCGCGTTCAGGTGGCGATCTTCATGCGTCGGATTGACCCGCGCATCAATGTGCCCAAGGCGACTACGGCCTTTGATCTCTTCCGCGTCCAGCCGACAGATTCAACCTCCGGCCCGCCGGCCCGTTGGCCCGTGGCCGTGGACATCGATGGCCGGCCGACCCTCAACGGTCAGCCACGCAACAACCAGAACGAGGCATACGGCTACTCCCTCCCCATCACGATGGATGTGGACTTCACGCCCTACACCGTGCAGAACGAGCCGCGGCGCGACCGGCTCATCGTTACCGGCGCCGCGGGCGTTCGTCGCGAACTCTACTACCAGCACGCCAGCATCCCCGGCCAGCAGCTGGTCGACAACCTTGGCAACGTCTACACCGTGATCGGGCCCGACAAGTCCGCGCCGCTGGCCGACTTTGCCATCCGCATCTCCCCCGGGGTCCCCGCCGGCGTCATGGCGACCGGGCTCCGCAATGCCAACACCCAGCCGCCGACGCTTTCGCAGGTGGTTTTCACTCCGCAGGTTCCCGTAGCCGTGCGCGTCTTCACCGCGAACCCCTGACCCCCTGCTGCCCGGCCTCCCTTTGACGGTCAAGGACCTTCTTCATGAGCACCCCACTTCTGACCCACGTTGAACGGCGCGAGCGTGCCGGCTTCACGCTGATCGAGCTGCTCGTCGCGCTCGCGGCGGTGGCGCTCCTGGCCCTGGGCATCGCCGAGATCTTCAAGGTCACGGGCAAGACCGTCGCGGCGGGGCGCCGTCTTTCCAACCTGACAAGCTACGGCGGGCTGATCGAGCGTCAGTTCCGTAGCGACTTCGCGGGCATGACCCGAGACGGGTTCCTCGTGATCCGCAACTTCGGGGCCGACAGCAACGCCAACGCGCGATGGGACCGCACGGTGATCGAGGAGGGCGGCACGTTCCAGGGGACCGACCGAGTGCGTCTTTCGCCGCAGGATGAGTCCGCTGGCCGCACCCGCCGCATGGACGACATCGTGTTCTTCTCGACGGGCAACTTCGCCTCAGTGCGCGACCCGCGCCATCCCGATCGTGTCGCCCGCTCATCCGTGGCCCGGGTCTATTACGGCATCGGCGAGCGCCAGACCCCAGGCGCCGGCAACTTTGAGATCCCCCGCGCTGATGATGACTTCGACGGTACCGGCAGCGACGAGCCGACCCAGTCGACCGGACGGACCTCCGGCGGATCGGGCCCGAACCCCAACCGCTTCGCCAGCGACATGATCCTGCTGCGACAAGCCGCGCTCATGTGCCCACCTCGCGGGACGGATGTGGACTCGCTCAAGCTCCCCCTGCCGGTCGCGCCGTACAACGACCCCGGCCGCTGGAGCGATTCGATCGTTCAGCATGCGCTCCAGCCGGCCGCACCGAGCATCTTCCGCAGGTTCACGAAGCTCATCAGCCAGAACGCCGGCAACCTCATCGACCCCGGCCAGATGATGCGCATCCCCGCCGGCGTGCGCACCGGCAACGCCATCGAGGTCCCGACCTTCGAGAGCGGTCTGGTGGATATCGCCGCGACCGACCTGGGCGAAGTCCGCAGCGTGGTCATGGGCGCACTCCCGCCCGATGAGCTCACCTTCGCAACAATCTTTGACCGGCTGGACTACACGTCCGGCACGCCCGCCGTCGTCGCGGCCAACCTCGAGCGCATGCAGCAGTGGATGATCCAGGCCTTCCCGGCCGATTTTGACGGGCTCGACAACGGCGGCAACCCGGACCCGAACATGATGCGTCGTGTGCGGTGTGAGTCCACGCCGCCAAACTACCTTGGATTTCCGAACCCCACCACTCAGCGCGATTACGAGCGTGTCGATCAGTCGATGCTCACCGCCTTTAACTTCGTCCCGCACTGCACGGAGTTCATCGTGGAATGGACGTTCGGTCAGACCGACAACGCCGGCCGCACGCGCTGGCACGGGATGAACCGCGAGATCGACCTCAACCTCAACGGCAAGCTCGACATCGTGCCCCCGGACGGCATCGATCGGGCCATCGGTCCATATGGCGGCGGTTTCAACCAGCAGGTCCGGCTCCGCGATGGCAGCACCACCAACTGGACTGTCTCGCCCGGGCTCATCCACCCGCCCCGTGATTCCGGCACCGGCGAAGCCCCGCTGTATTCGTGCTTTGGCTATGTCGATCCGCGCTATGCGCCGTCGACCGCTTCAGGGAGCATCTCCTACGACGCCCGGCCCGGGACCAACTCCAGCGGCCAGGTGACGCGGGTCTACAACTCCGAAGAAGGTGACGCGCTCAACGCACCCGAGACGATCCCCTGGGCCTGGCCGACGCTCATCCGCGTCACGATCACGATCGCCGACCCCACCGATCCGCTTGTTGAGCGGGTCTTCCAGTTTGTCCTCCCCGTCCCGGGAAACAAGCAGGGCGTGTGAGCTTCGCCTCGTCGCTGCACTGATCGATCCGACCGCCGCCTGAGCACGCCGACCCGCGCCTCACGCCGGAGATGAACCATGACCGCGCACAACCACTCTGAGTCCGCCGCCGTTGCGATGCCTCCCGTTCTTCACGGCGGCGATGCCACGCCCACGCAGATCATCCGGGCCGCGGCCGGCGCGCCGGCGGTGGTGCAGCGCCGCGGCACAGTCCTTGTGCTCGTCATCGGGGTGCTTGCGCTCATGGCGATTGTCGTGGTGGTGTACACCACGCTCGGCCAGGCCGACCGCCGCGCCAGCGCCGCCCTCGTCCGCCAGACTCGCATCGATGATCAGGGAAGCGCCATCGCCGGGTATATCGCGGGCGTCATCGGCAAGGACCGGCTGAAGGGGTCGTTCGAATATGACAGCGCGTACCGCGGCACCAACGCGGCGGGCGTGGTCGTTGCCGGGGGCAGTCAGCCGCGGTTCATCCGCGCCCACACCACCGCCCCCTCGATTCTCCCTCTCGCGCTCTCGGTCGATCCCTCCCGCCAGACCGCCGCGGGCCAGACGCCGACCACCGGTTCGGCCGCCCTGGCCCCGGACCTGTGGCCGCTGCTGCTGTTCTCCAATGACGGAAGCGTGACCCGCCCCTGGCGCGACGCCAACACCGCGGGCAACCTTCGCATCGACCCGCGTTACGCGACCACCCCCTGGCTCGCCTCGAGCGAGCCGACCTGGCTTGACCAGACCAACCAGGGTGTCGGCCTGCTCGGCAATGAGCCCTGGCTCCAGATGCGCGACTGGGCGTCGCTCTCCAACATCGCGCCTTCAGGCAACCCGGTCAACCTCGTCAATCTCCGCGGCAACTTCGCTGCTGAATCCGGCTTGGGCGCATCGGGCCCCGGCGCCTTCCGCATGACGAGCAACCTGTGGATCTACAACGCCGCCGGAACGCCGGTGCGGGTGATCCCCGGGACCACGACGCTCGCCGACCTGAACTTCCCCGCCCACTGGTTCGCCAACCAGGCGCGGTCGTTCCGCTCGATTCTCGATGGCACCTTCGTCGCGGGCGACAGTCGCGCCGTCGGCAACATGTTCGCCGATGCCGATGGTGACGGGTTCGCCGATTCACGCTGGGTCGAGCTTGTCGATATCTCGGACCCCGTGGCACCCCGCTCGGTCCTTCCGGTCGCCGGCCCCGCCCGTCTCTTCGTGGGCTGCCGCATCGTGGACCTCTCGGGCAAGGTGAATGTCAACACCGCGACGCAGTTCCGCACCGCGCCAACGCTCTTTGAACCCGCAGGCAACACCCCGGCGGATGTGGATCTGGAGCGGTTGCTCACGGCGATCGACTTCCTGCCGCCACTTTCCGGCAACGCCGCGCTCACATATGACGCACTGCGCCAGCCCGCGCAGCCCTATTCGCAGGGCGCGGCCAATTCCGCCGCGGGCAACTACGAGAACCCAAACGCCTACGGTGCCGTCGCCTTTGAAGTCGGGGGGTCGGGGTGCGCCGGGGGTCAAGAAGCCAAGATACAAGGGGTGACACAGCAACAACGCGCGACCCAGCACCCCAGCCCCGACAACCCGCCCCGGCGCCCCAAACAGACACACC
>JBQTIJ010000093.1:0-3575 GCA_052388255.1 Phycisphaerales bacterium | reverse complement strand
AGGTCGCGAAGGAGATGACCATCCCGACCATCGAGGGGACGATCCGGGCCAATATCGGGGGGGACCAGCAGCGTATTCACTCGCGCACACCGGCCTACACAGAGGTGCGGTTCAAGCACATCCTGCTCCCGGTGTGGATCAGTTCTTACCGGTATCTGAACAAGGTTTATCGCTTCTCGGTGAACGCACGAACGGGCGAGACCCACGGCCAGCGACCGTACTCATACTGGAAGATCGCGGCCCTTGTCCTCGCCATCCTTGCGGTGGTCGGGGTCATCATCCTGCTGGCAAACCGCTGACCATTCGTGCCCTGATGGCCCGGAGTCGGGGCGCGTTCGGGGCGGGGGAGTCATACGATTGTCGCGGGTCCCGGGCCGACTGCGCCCGGCGACCGACCCACTCCCTGATTCCGGTGCTCCCGTCGTGGACCACGCGCCGGGCGGAGTCGCTTTGACCGTCCGCGCTCATCAAGAACAACCGCAACATATCCATAATCGCCCACATCGACCACGGCAAGAGCACCCTGGCGGATAGGCTCATGCAGGCGACCAAGGCGGTCTCGGCCCGCGAGGCCCGGGCCCAGCTCCTTGACGACATGGACATCGAGCGCGAGCGCGGCATCACCATCCAGGCCTCGGCCGTCACGGTGATGCACCACCACCCCCCGGGCGCAAAGCACGATGCGCTTGAGGAGAACGATGCGTCCGCCCCGGAGGGGGAGGCCGCCCTGACGCAGTCAGAGGCCGGCGACGTCTTCATGCTCAACTTCATCGATACGCCCGGGCACGTCGACTTCAACTACGAAGTCTCGCGTGCCCTCAAGGCGTGCGAGGGTGCGCTGCTCGTGGTCGATGCCACTCAGGGCGTGCAGGCGCAGACCGTGGTCAACGCCTATCTCGCCATCAACGAGAACCTCGCCCTCATCCCCGTCATCAACAAGGTGGACCTTCCGAGCGCCCGGGCCGACGAGGTCGCCATGGAAGTGGAGCAGGTCATCGGCCTGCCCGCGGAGGACTGCCTGCTGGTCTCCGCCAAGACGGGGATCGGCATCCCTGAACTGCTCGCCGCCATCTGCGAGCGCTTCCCCGCCCCGCGTAAACCCGTGATGAAGCAGACACGTGCCCTGATCTTCGATGCGCAGTACGACGACTACCGGGGCGTGGTGGTCTATTGCCGCGTGATGGACGGGCCAGAGAACGGCCCCGCCCTCAAGCTCGGCGACAAGATCCGCATGATGGGCACGGGCCGCACTTTCCAGATTACCGACATCGGCAAGCGAGTCCCCAAGCCCGTGCGCGTGGGCAGCGTGGGCGTGGGCGAGGCCTGCTATGTGGTCGCCGCCATCCGAACCCTCGCCGACGTGCGCGTGGGCGACACCATCACGCTCGAATCGGACCCCGCGCCCCAGGCCCTCGAGGGCTACAAGCCGCCGGTGCAGATGGTCTTCTGCGATTTTTACCCGGCCACCAGCGCGGACGCCAAGGGGAGCGACTTCGAGAAGCTCCGCGATGCCATCGAAAAACTCTCGCTCAACGACTCGTCCTTCACCTTCTTCCCCGTGCATTCTGAGGCCCTGGGCTTCGGCTTCCGCTGCGGGTTCCTCGGCCTGCTGCACATGGAGATCATCCAGGAGCGGCTGGAGCGCGAGTTTGAGATCGAGGTCGTGCAGACCGCCCCCACCGTGACGTACAAGATCAAGATGCACGACGGCGTGATGCAGGAAGTTCACAACCCCGCCGAGCTGCCGAACGCCGGCACCTACGACGAGATCCTCGAACCGATCTGCAAGATCGAGATCATCGTTCCCAACACCAACCTTGGCGACGTTCTGAAACTCTGCACCGAACGCCGCGGGGAGTTCAAGAGCCAGACCATCGTCGGCGATACCCGCCAGATGATCGCCTTCGAGATCCCCCTCGCCGAGATCATCTACGACTTCTACGACAAGCTCAAGGCCATGACCAGCGGCTACGGCACCATGGACTACGAGGTCATCGACTTCCGACAGAACGACCTTGTCAAGGTGGACATCCTGATCAACGGTGACAAGGTCGAGGCCCTCGCCGTCATCTGCCACCGGCACAACGCGGACTACCGCGGCCGGCTGCTGCTCAAGAAACTCCAGAAGCAGATCGACCGCCATCAGTTTGAGATCCCGCTGCAGGCCGCCATCGGCGGCAAGATCATCGCCCGCGAGACCATCAAGGCCTTCCGCAAGGACGTGACGGCCAAGTGCTACGGCGGCGACGTCTCGCGCAAGCGCAAGCTGCTCGACAAGCAGAAGGAAGGCAAGAAGAAGATGAAGAGTGTCGGCCGGGTCGACATCCCGCAGGAGGCCTTTATGGCCGTCCTCGACCAGGGCGACGACTGAGCCCCGCACGCACCATGACGACACCCATGCCGCGCATCCTGACGGGCGACACGCCCACCCACACCGGCCTGCACCTCGGTCATTATGTCGGCTCGCTCGAGAATCGTCTGCGGCTCCAGAGCGAGTACGACTGCTACTTCCTCATCGCGAACGTGCATGCCTTCACGACGCTCGCCGAGAAGCCCGCGGAGATCCGGGCCAACACCATCGGCATCGTCAAAGATTGGCTCGCCGTCGGGCTCGATCCGGAACGGTCCACGTTCGTCTTGCAGAGCGAGATCCCCGCGATCTCGGAGTTGACGTTTCTCCTCGCGATGCTCATCCCCTTCAACAAGGTGATGCGCAATCCGACGCTCAAGACCGAGATCGAGACCAAGGGCCTGGGCGAGACCTACCCCTTCGGCTTCCCGATGTACGCCGTCGGACAGTGCGCCGACATCCTCGCCTTCCGGCCCGATCTCGTTCCCGTGGGCGAGGATCAGGAAGCCCACATTGAGCTCTGCCGCGACGTGGCCCTCAAGTTCAACCAGATGTACAGCGGTGTGGGCAACCGCGTCCCCGCTGAGGAGCACGTCAAGGCCGGCGGCCTTTTCCCAGTGCCCAAGGCCAAGATCGGGCGCGTGGCCCGGCTCGTTGGCCTTGACGGCGTCAACAAGATGAGCAAGTCACTCGGCAATGCCATCTTCCTCAGCGACGACGCCAAGACCGTGCAGAAGAAGATCAACCGGATCACTACCGGCCGCCAGAGCCCGACAGAGCCCGGCGATACCGGCAACGTCCTGATGCAGTTCGTGGACGCCTTCATGCCCAAGGAACGGGCCGAGGAACTGAAGCGCCGCTACGGCTCAGGGGACAACATCGGCGATGGGCACGTCAAAGCCGAACTCGGCGAGGCCATCAACGGGCTCCTCGAACCCATGCGGGCCCGCCGCGCTGCCCTCGAAGGTGAGAAGGGCGAGGCCATCGTGCACGATGTTTTGCGTACAGGAATCCGCAAGGCCAACGCAGTGGCGGAAGAGACCCTTCACCTTGCCAAGCAGGCGATGAAACTCGACTTCGGCCCACGCCGGCTGGGGACCTGATCTCGGCGGGGGCAGCCCGCTTCATGCCCGTCAGCCCGACCTCGCTCACTGAAGCGGTGCGACCCGGATGTTGCGGAAGTGGATCTCTGTCCCCTCGGACTGCAGCGCGATCTTCCCGGTCG
>JBQTIJ010000092.1:0-13973 GCA_052388255.1 Phycisphaerales bacterium | reverse complement strand
GGCTTGTCCGGGAAGACGCGGATGAAGAGCTTGCCCTCGCGCTTCAGAAAGTGCTGAGCCGCGATGCGCCCCGCCTCGATCACGCGACCGGGGAGCCAGCACCCCTCAAGGGCCTGGAGCCCGAAGTCGCCGAACGCGACGTAGTTCCCCTTGGTCGCCTTGCGCGGACGCACGCGACGGAACTCTTTGCGGAACTTCACTCGTTTGGGCATCAGCGCCATAGGTCGGCCTCAGTCAAAGTCACGGTCGGTTCAGAAAAGACACTCAAGCGTTCATCCCGCCATCCGGCCTTGCCCAGGGGGCTTCGGCCATCGGCTCAACGGCGACCACGCGACTTGACGCGCGTCCCCGCCGCCTCGGGCGTCTCCGGGGCCTTCTCGGCCTCGTAGTAGCCCTTGAAAATCCACACCTTGCAGCCGATCGCGCCGTAGCTCATGAACGCTTCGGCGAAGCCGTAGTCGATGTTCGCCTGGAGCGTGCTCAGCGGGAGCGAACCCATGCGAACGTCGGCCGTGCGGCTCATCTCGGCCCCGCCAAGGCGGCCGGCCAGAACAATCCAGACACCCTTGCCGCCCGCGGCCATCACCGCGTCGGCCTTCATCTTCATCGCGCGCCGGAAGGCGACGCGCTTGCGGAGCTGCTCCGTCACGCCCTCGGCCACCAACTGCGAGTCCATGTCCGGGTTCTTGACCTCAAGGATCGAGATCGCGACCTTGCGGCCCGTCATGTACTGGAGCTCTTCGGTGATGCGCTCGACCTCGGCACCCTTGGGGCCGATGACCAGCCCGGGGCGGGCGGTCTTGATGATGACCTTCAGTTCCTCACGCGTGCGCTCGATGTGCACATCGCTCACCGCGGCGTACGGCGGCTTGCGGTTCAGTCGGGCGTCCACGAACTTGCGGATCTTGTAGTCCTCGACGAGGAGCTCGCCGAAGAGCGACTTGGGGGCATACCAGCGAGACTTGTGGGGCTCAGTGATGCCGACGCGCAGGCCGTATGGATGAGTCTTCTGTCCCATGGGTTCGTTCTCGAAGGAGCGGGGGTCAGGGTCGGAGCGGGTCGATCAGGCCTTTTCGACAAGGGCGATGGTGATGTGGGAGAGGCGCTTGAGGATGCGGTGCGAACGGCCGCGGTCCTTGGGCTGGAAGCGCTTGAGCATCGGGCCGCCGTCCACGCGGCTCTCGGCGACGATCAGGCGGGTCACGTCGGCGCTGGCCTGCTCGGCCTCGCTCACGGCGGCGTTCATGGCCTTCTTCACGTTCACGGCGGCCCGCTTGGTGGTGAAGGTCAGCATGTTGATGGCTGTGTCAACCGACTTGCCACGGACCATGTCGGCCAGCAGCGCGGCCTTGCGGGGGCTGCCGCGGTGGTAGTTGAGGATGCAGGTGAACTTAGCGATCTTGGCGGGCTCGACGGCGAGGGCCTCGGCCAGGCGACCGACATCCTCGCTCTTGCAGCGGGGGTGGTCGCTGCCGCGCATCCAGTTCTTGACGGCGGAGACGGCCCGCTCGCCGGTCAGGCCGTCGCGCTGGACAGCCGTGGCCAACTGCTCGACGGTCATGCCCTTCTCGGCCGCGACCTTCTTGAAATGTGTTGCGTGGATTCGCACTGGTCTGTCCTTGGTCAGGGTCTTGCGGAGGTCAGGGTCTTGCGGAACGGCCGACGCGAGCGAGGCGGGAGGTTCGAAAAGGCACGTGGGCCGGGGTGGTGCAGAAACGGGTTACTTCTTGGGTGCGGGAGCCGGCGCGCCGGACTTGCCGCCTTCGACGATGCCTTCCTTCTTGTTCGTGTGACCCTTGAAGGTGCGGGTGGGGCTGAACTCGCCGAGCTTGTGCCCGACCATGTCCTCGGTCACGAACACATCGAGGAACATGCGGCCGTTGTGAACCTTGAAGGTGTGCCCGATGAACTCGGGAACAATCGTGCAGGCGCGCCGCCAGGTCTTCAGCGGCTCCTTCTTGCTCATCTGGTTGAGCTTCTCCACCCGGCGGTAGAGACGCTCGTCGACGAACGGACCTTTCTTCAAGCTACGGCTCATAGGTGCTGTCTCGCTGACGTTGCGGTCGCAGGATCAATCGGAACGGAAGGCAAGGCCGGAAGGCGAACGGAGGGGTCGTTGATCTCGATCAGAACTTCTGGCCGTAGCGCTTGCTCACGCGCCGGCGGATGATCAGTTTCGAGGAGTGCTTCTTCTTGCGGCGGGTGTTGCCGCCCTTGGCCAAGACGCCGGTTGGTCCGCAGGGCGGACGGTTGCCCTTGCTGCGGCCCGAACCGCCGCCGAGGGGGTGGGCGTTGTGGCTCTTGGCGATGCCGCGGGTGATCGGGCGACGCCCGAGGTACCGCATGCGCCCGGCCTTGCCGTAGCGCACCTGGCCGTGGTCGCCGTTGCCGACCTCGCCGATGGTGGCGCGACAATCAATGTGAACCATCCGCTGCTCGCCGGAGGGGAGCACGAGCGTGGCGTAGTTCCCTTCCTTGTTCGAGAGGGTGGCGTAGTTGCCGGCCGAGCGGCACATCTGCGCACCGCGCCCGGGGTTCAGTTCCACACAGTGGATCGGCAGGCCGGTGGGAATAAACCGCAGCGGCATGTTGAAGCCGACTGTGGGATCAAGCCCGCTGGTGGCCGATGAGAGGACGGGGTCGCCCACCTTCAACCCCTTGGGGGCGACGATGTAGCGGCGGACGCCGTCGGTGTACTCGAGCAGCGCGATGTGGCCGGAGCGGTTGGGGTCGTACTCGATGGAGACCACTTTGCCCGCGATGCCGTCGCGCTCGGTGCGCTTGAAATCGATGAGGCGGTAGAGCCGCTTGGCGCCGCCGCCGCGGCCGCGCACCGTGATCTTGCCGCTGAAGTTGCGGCCGCCCTTGCGGGGCAGTGGTCGCGTCAGGGACTTCTGCGGCTCGTCCTTGGTCACCTCAACATTGAGATTGACCGACGAGAAGCGTCGCCCGGCGGAGGTCTTGTCGTAGATGCGGATCGCCATGGTCGTGCTCGCAAGGGAATCGCGACCCGGGCCGGGCCCGGTCGGAAAGGGTCGTTCAGAACAGCTCGATCGACTGGCCGTCCTTCAGGCGGACGGTGGCCTTCTTGCTCACATCGCCGCCGATCATGCCGAACCGGCTGGGGCGGAGACGAGTCTCGTGCAGGGCGGTGTTGATCTTCACCGCGTCCACTTTGTAGAGTTCCTTGATCGCGGCCTTGATCTGCGTCTTGGTCGCCCGCGCGTCCACCTCAAAGGTGTACCGCCCGGATTCCATCTGGGAGTTGGCCTTCTCAGAAAGCAGCGGCCGACGAATCACGTGCATGGCAAGCATTACTTGCTCTCCTTCTTGGCGGCGCCCATGGGTGCGATCTTGGCGTTCTTGCCCGTCTGTGACGAGGGGCCGGAGAGCCACGACTGCAGCTCGCTCTTGCCGATGATGAGGTAGCGGTTGTTGAGCAGTTCAAAGCAGTTGAGCTGGTCGCTCCGGCAGAGCGTCAGGTTGTCGAGGTTGCGGGCGGCCAGCCGGGTGTTGTCGGCATCGACCGAGAGGGCCAGCAGCACGCTCTTGTCGGTCTTGAGGGCCGCGAGCATGGAGACGAGGTCCTTGGTCTTGGGGGTGGACATGGACAGGTCGTCCACGATCCGAACCTCGTTGTCGATGAGCTTGGCGAGCAGGGCGTTGCGGTTGGCCTTGCGACGCATTTTCTTGGGCATGTCGAGGCGGTAGTCCTCGCGCGTCCGCTTCTTCGAGTGCGCGTGACCGCCGCCCTTCATGGTGTTGACCTTGCGGTCACCGTGGCGGGCGTTGCCCGTGCCCTTCTGCTTGTAGATCTTCTTCGTCGAGCCCTCAACCTCGCGCCGGTTCTTGGTGCGGGCGGAACCCTGGCGGGTGTTGGCGTGGTAGCGCACGTAGGCCTGCTTCAGCAGCGCCGGCTGCACCACGCTCCCGAGGGAGTGCTCGTCGATGGTCACTTTGTCGACCTCGACACCTTGCTTGTTCAAGACGGGGACAACCATGCTTGTCTTCCTTCGTCAGACGCCTCGTCCTCGCCGCTCGAAAATGCGGGAGGACCTTCGCTTCGCCTATCCACCCGGCCTCGATTACACATTGAGGCGGGGCTGGAATCGACTCGGCAGTCTCTGTTCAGTGCGGGACACGCGCCCGCACTGCTGAACAACTTGCCTTTGCCCGGTGGTTGTCGCTGGCGACCCTTCCGGACGCGCCGGCCGCTTGTTGTTGCGGCCGGCGTTCTGTTCATTCATCAACCGAAACACCAATCATGAATCACGAAACACGAATCACCGCCGGTCAGAACCGGTCACGGCCTTTTACTTCTTCGCCGCGGCCATCTTCTTCGCCTTGCTCTTGTAGAGCCGGGTGGAGGGACGGACCATGACCATCCCGCGATTGGCCCCGGGGACGGGACCCTTCACAAGGAGGAGGCCATTTTCGGCATCGATCTTCACAATATCAAGTGAACGCTGGGTCACACGCACCGCGCCCATGTGGCCGGCCATGCGCTTGCCTTTCTTCAGACCGCCGCCATAGCCGCGGTTCGAGCAGAGCGAGCCGATGGACCCCGGCGAGCGGTGCTTCCGCTCGGTACCGTGGCTGGCGAACATGCCCTTGAAGTGGTGGCGCTTCATGACGCCCTGGAAGCCCTTGCCCTTGCTCGTGCCGATGACGTCTACGTACATCTGGCCGTCGAGGGCATCGACCTTGATTTCCTGGCCGAGGGTGAACTTCGCGGCTTCCTCTTCCGTGCAGCGGAACTCGCGGTGGAACCGCTTGGGGGCGATCCCGGCCTTGGCATCGTGACCGATCTCGGGCTGCGTCGAGTTGCGGGCCTTCATATCACCGAAGGCGATCTGGACGGCGGTGTAGCCGTCCCGGGCCTTCTCGCGGATCTGTGTCACCACGTTGGGGCCGCACTGGATCACGGTCACAGGAACGCTCGACCCATCGGGGATGAAGAAGCGTGTCATGCCGAGTTTCGTGCCGAGCATCAGGAAAGCCATGGGTCACTCGTTTCTGTGCGAATCCGCTCTGCCGGGGTCGTTCGTCCTCGGCGGCTGATCGTCGCGGGGCATACTTCGATCGGGAAAGCACACGACCCGCGCGGGCGGACCGGCGCGGGTCGTTGGGGTTCAGGCCTTGATCTTGATGAACACACCGGCGGGGACCACGAGGCGGTTGAGGGCCTCGACCGTACGCGCGTTGGGTTCGATGATGTCGATGATCCGCTTGTAGGTCCGGATCTCAAACTGCTCGCGGGATTTCTTGTCAATGAACGGCGAACGGAGCACCGTGTAGCGCTCGACCCGCGTCGGAAGGGGGATGGGACCAGCAACCTTGCTGTTGGTCCGCTTCGCCTGATCGACGATTTCCTTCGCCGAGGCGTCGAGGGCCACGTGGTCGTACGCCTCCATCCGAATACGAATCTTGCCGCCGGTCATAGGCACCTTTGCTCCGTCGCTTTACCCGCATTTGGACCGCGTGCCGAACGCGATTTGCGCACCTTGCTGGTGTGCGCGGGAAATTGAGGGAGAGGATGTTAGCCGCTCCACACTCCGGGTCAACGACATTGCGCCCGGCGGCTCTCCTTCCGCTCCCGCTGCTCCACGAACCGATACCCTCCCCCACCATGTTCTCACGTTCTCTCCCCCGCCGCTTCGCCCTGCTCTTCGTCCTCCTCGCGACCCCCACTTTCGCGCAAACCGGAGACGGGTCTACCAAGAACCAGCCAAACACCAAGCCATCCGGTTCCCCCGCCGGACCCGCGAACCTTGCCAATTTCGCGGATGATCCCCTCCAGATCGAGAGTGTTGGTCTCACGATGCGGATCCCGGCCGGATCCACCATCCAGACATCGAACATCGCCCGTGGTAACAAGGTTTCAGTTATCGGTCCAAACGCGAGGTGGGTGATGAACATTCAAACCCCCACCACCGCCTCGCCCGACGCCACCACCAAAGACGCCGCGGAACGGACCATTCAAGATCTGCTCTCCCGCTCCATTCAGCGCGAACAGGACAAGCCGAAGGAGATCGTCGCCAGCCAAGGGTTGGTGCTCCAGCGGATCGAGAACCTGACCGTACCCGGTTCTGCGACGACTGCGCAGCGGTTCTACGTCTCTCTCCCTGCCCTCGGTAAGTCCGGCGACGCACGAACGATCTACGGCTACACCATCTTCAAGCCCTCGCCGACCCAGTACGTCGCCTTTGAACTCATCTGCGCCGACAAGGAGTACGAGTCGGCCCGAAGGCAGTATGAACTCTCGGTCGCGACGGCCCGCTTTGACGACCCCGAGACGCTCGCCACCGCGAAACGCGACGCCGTGCGCACCGGGGTCGCGCTTCTGAACCAGTTGACCGCCGCCGATTTCGATGCCGCGGTCGCCCAGCCGACGACCTGGTTCCGGTTCTTCAAGCCCGCACCATCTGGCCTTGCCCAGGAGGCCGAGGAACGCGGCTACCGCACCCAGCGGTTCATGCGGGGCACCCGGGCCCAGCTTGATCCGCGCATCACCGACGATTCCCCCGCCGCGGCGGCGAGCCCGACGAACCCCGCCGGCATCCTTGCGGAGCTGACCGCGCGTCAGTTGATCCCGCTGCCGGGCGGGCGGGGCGTGCAGTTCGTGGACGTTCACGGCCGGTACTTCATCACGGAGAACCGCGACCAGGAAGCGTGGTCGATCCGCATGTCGATCACCGAACGGCGCGACGAGGCACCCAAGACGTTCACCGAGACGGCCACCCGGGGCGGGCGCTCGCTCACCGTCGTGAGCGATCTGCCGGGGCAACCCAACCGGACGACCATGCCCGTGGTTCCGCCCGAGGGATATATCTCGCAGGTTGAGAAACTCCTGCTTCCGCGTCTGATGACCCGGGCAGGGCTCGAAGGGGAGGTCGCCTTCTACCTCTATCAGACCACCACACAGAGCGTCAGTCTCCGCCGCGATGCCCTCCTGCGCGGGGCGGGGGAGACGTGGGTGATCTCGACGCGCGAGAAGGAGGGCGTGGAGCCCGAGCGTTACACCTATCGAGCGACCGGCGAGTTGGTGCGGGCAGAACTGCGCGACGGCGTGGCGATGGAGCCGACCACCGGCGACGCCCTCATGAAACTCTGGCAGAGCAAGGGCTTGCCGGTCAAGTAACGCGGCCCTCCGCCCTACTGGCGGCTCCCGGTCCGCACCTCGCCCTGGCGAAACTCGCCTCCCCAGCGCCGGTTGATTGCGGGGATGAATGGCCCGAGGATGTTCACGATCGAAAGCTCCGGCCAGGGGACCGGCGGCGCGTTGGCCCGCCAGCTTCCGGCGAGGGTGCGGATGAACGACACCACCGCGCCCAGCTTGGACTTCAGCGTCGGCGCTGACTTTCGTCCCGTGCAGGTCATGGCCATCACCGTCATGTCATCGTCCGGGGTCTTGCCCCCGCAGAATGTCCCGATCCGCTCGATCAACTGCCGCCCCAGCCGGCGCGCGTCCCGGGTGTCGAGCTGCTGCACCAGCCCAAGGAGCCCCGCTTCGCCCAGCATCTCACCCTCGGGGTTCACGGCCTCGGTCAGCGAGTCGCTGTAGAAGACCACCACATCGCCGGGCTGGAGGTTGATCGCGAACTGGTCATAGGTCGCGACATCATCGATGCCAAGAGGAAGGTTGTTGGGGGCCGCCCCCTGTGCGGTGTCCTCGGCCCGGGGGCGGTCCTTGAGCACGCGCCACGACCGCGTCTTGGCCCGGTACCAAAGGGGGCGCGGGTGACCCGCGTTGCTCGCGACCAGAAAGTCCGTCTCGGCCCAGTAGGTGGCCACGATCGCCGTCGCGAACCGCCCGGCGGTCGAGGCCACGGCAAACTCCCGGTTGAGCGACTCGACGAACTTCGTCTGGTCGAGATGGTTGATGAACCGGCGCATCAGGTCGCGCAGCTTGACGCCGAGCTCCGCGACGTTGTCGCCGTGCCCCGCCACGTCGGCCACCATGAGCCGCGTGATCCGTCCCGTCCCGCACGAACTCACATAGTGCACGTCCCCACCGGCCGCCGCGTTCTTGTATGGCCTTGAGTAGACATACGCCATCAACCCCGGCACCTCGACCGCGCTGTCGATAGCGCGGTTCCCCCCCCACACCTCCATGCACGCCAGGCCGCGCGTCTCGTCGGCTCCATCGGCCCCGGCCGCGCCCCCCTCGGCCACGCTCGTGTTCTCAGAGACCTCATGCATGGAAGCGTCCACATCCCACCACGCCACGTCATCCACCACCGCGCCCCGACCATCCCCGCGCCCCGCCAAAGCCCCTTCGCGCCCGGCCCATGGTTCGACGCCCCTTGGATGCCGCGCGGGCCACCGGCGTGTCTGTCAGAGCAGTCGGTCAAGGAGTTCTGGAATCCCCTGCCCCATCGTCGCCACCGTCTCCAGCACCGGCCGCTTGCCCGCCACATCGCGGAGGTTCTTCACGAGTTCGTTCTGGCCGGGGTAGTCGGCCTTGTTGCAGACGAACATGTCGGCGATCTCAAGGATCCCCGCCTTGTCCATCTGCACGGCATCGCCCATCCCCGGGGTCATGACGACCACGGTCCGGTCGACGTGCGAGCGGATGCGGGTCTCGTTCTGCCCCGCCCCGACGGTCTCCACAAAGAGCGTCGAGTACTCGCCGCACCCTCCGATGAGCGTCGTGATCTCGTCGAGGGCGTGATAGTCCTCCCCCGAGATCGCGAGCGACCGGTAGTAGATCGCATCGTCAAGGTTGTTGAAGTCGACGCGCAGTCGATCCCCAAGGAGCGCCCCCGAGGTCAGCGGGCTCATGGGGTCAAAGGCCACCACCGCCGCCTTGCCCAGGGAGGGCGTCTCGCGGGCCCGGCGTGAGAACTCCCCGGCAAGCTGGGCCACCAGCGTGCTCTTGCCCGCCCCCGGCGAGCCCGTGATGCCGATCACCCGTGCCGGCCGCTTGCGCATCGCCCCCGGCCGCACGGCGCGCCCAAGGTGCTGCATGGAGATATCCCGCGCCAGCGCCGCCGCCGCCGCGGGTCCACCCGCCGTCGCTGGCAAGACCGCGGTATACGGCCGCACCGCCCCCCGCACCGCCGTCACGATATCAAGGAGCCCCGTCGCGGTGGTGAAGCACCGGGCCACGCCGAGCTTGAGCAGTTGCGGAATGTCCTCGCTCGGCAGGATCCCCCCCATATAGACCGGGATGTCGGCCCGCCCAACCTTGGCGAGTTCCCCGATCAGCCGGGGCCCGAGCACAAGGTGCGAGTTGCTCATCATCGAAGCGCAGATCACGTCGCAGTCTTCGTCCCGGGCGGAGATCGCCAGCGAGCGCGGCGTCTGCCAGAGCCCCGAGTAGACGACATGCACCCCCGAGTCCCGCAAGGCCCGCGCGATCACCTTCACCCCTCGGTCGTGCCCGTCGAGGCCCATCTTGCCCAAGAGCACCCGCGGCCGGTGGTCAAGGTCGGCGCATCGGTCGAGCTTCTCAAACTCGGTGGTCGCGGCGTGGATCGTCTGGCTCATGACCCACAAGCGTAGTGGAGCCCGCCGCCCCCGACGGGGTACCGTTCGCCCCTTGACGTCCGCCCACCCGCGGAGGATGCCGCAGAGCAGAATCCCGCTCCGCGAGCGGCCGCAAGGGAAAGGGGGCTCCGTTCATGGTCAGGGCGTCTGTAGGCGTCAGCCGGGTCAGTTCATCCCATGCAGCAGGCGTGGAGGCAGCGGGCGCGGCCCTCGCCGCCCAGCCGGGAATCACGCCCGATCATGTGCTGCTCTTCTGCACCGGTCGCCACAACCCGGCCGCCCTGCGCGACGGGGTCCGGTCTGTGCTTGGGCCAACTCCCAAGCTTGTCGGTGGCTATAGCGTGGGCATCATCGCCCATGATGGGGCCTCCTACGACGGGCATGAGGTGGGGCTGGCCCTCCTTGAGACCGGCGGCGCGCTGACGGTCCACGGCGAACGCGGCCTGGCCGGCGCCGAGGCCGCGGTGGGCGAGCGGCTCGGCACGGCCCTGCACCGCGCGGGGATCACCGGCGATGACGGCGTGATCCTGCTCTACGACACCGTGCATCCGGGGACCGACCGCCCGACCCTCAACATGGCGACACCGCTGCTGGAGGGGCTGGCCCGGACGCTCGGGGCAGCGCCGGAGATCGCGGGCATGGGCATGCTCGGCGACATGCAGCTCCAACCCACGCGCCAGTTTCTGGGGGACGAGGTCCTCGATCAATCCGCCTTGGCGCTCCACCTTCGGTCGCCCGCCTTGCGCCTCTCGACCACGATCCTGCACGGATGCCGCCCGGCGGGTCGCTACCACGAGATCACGGCCACCGATGGCCCGGTGGTGCTCACCATGGACGGCCGGCCCGCGCTCGACGTGGTCGCGGAGATGCTCGGCCGTGATTCGGGCCTTACCCCGGAGGAGTATGCGTTCTTCGTCACTCTCGGCGTGAACACCGGCGACCGCTTCGGGCCGTATCGAGAGGACGATTACGCCAACCGCATGTGCATCGGTGTCGATGAAGAGCGGCGCGGGCTGGTGATGTTCGAGAACGACCTCCGCCCGGGGATGTCCGTGCAGCTCATGCGCCGGGCCCTCGACTTTGCCTATATCGGCCCGCGGGTGCGGGCCCTCCTTGAGCGTGCCCCCGGCCGGCCCGTGCTGGCGTTTTACATCGACTGCGCCGGGCGTGCCGGGGCCTACTGCGGCCTTGATGCCGAGGAAGCCGACGAGGTTCGCGCGTCGATCCCGCGTGAGGTTCCGCTCCTTGGCGTCTACTCCGGCGTCGAGATCGCGCGGCTGCAGGGTCGCCCGCAGGCCCTTGACTGGACCGGCGTGCTCTGCCTGCTCACGGCGGCCGAGCCATGAGCGGCGACCCCTCCACCCCCGGGCCTTCTTCCCCAACGCCCGCCGATGAGCGGGCGTACCTGCACGCCCGCCTCGACGAACTCACGGGCCAGACGATCAAGGCCGACGCCATCATCTCGCGCGCGATGCGCGAACTCCGCAACCGCCGCCAGGGGTTCGCGCTCCTTGCCGAGCTTCACCGCACCATCACCACCGACCTCCCCCCCAGCGAGATCGAGGACCGGCTCCTCCGTGCCATTCAGAAGGGCCTGAAGATGGACCGCAGCGCGGTGCTCCGCCGCGCCACGGACGGCCGCGGCTTCTGCGTGTCGGCCCACGCCGGCTTTGAACACCCTCCCTCTGCCGAGCCGGTGCTGATCGACGGGTTGACCACCGCCTCGACCGCGCTGGCCACCCGCGCGGCCGCCGTCACCCCATTCATCAGCGCGCTGCGCGAACGGCTCGCCATCCCGTACTTTGTCGCCGTGCCCGTGGTCGTCGCCGGTGCGGTCGAGGGGCTCCTCGTCAGCGGGCGGACGCGCGAGCTCAAGCCCTTCTTCCCGCCCCTTGACGAGCAGGACGAGCACACGTTCCGATCCCTCGCGGGCTTCCTCGGCTCGGCCCTCGCCAACGCCCGGCTCTTCGAGCACCAGAAGAACCTCACCGAGTCCTTCGCCCGCTTCGTGCCGCGGCAGTTTCTTGAGTTCCTCGGCCGGGCCGGCATCGCCGAGGTTGAGCTCGGCGACCAGACCCAGCGCACCATGTCGATCCTCTTCTCCGACATCCGCGCCTTCACCACGCTCAGCGAGCGCATGTCCCCCAAGGAAAACTTTGACTTCATCAACCGCTACCTCGACATCGTCGGCCCCGCCATCACCGAGAACGGCGGGTTCATCGACAAGTACATCGGCGACGCCATCATGGCCCTCTTCCCCGGCTCGCCCTCGAGCGCCGTCCGGGGCGCGGTGGGTCTGCACACCCGCCTCCGCCGCTTCAACGCCGAGTGGGCCCGCGCGGGCCACGCCCCCATCGCCATCGGGGCCGGGCTCCACACCGGTTCGCTCATGCTCGGCACCGTCGGCTTCCGCGAACGGATGGACACCACCGTCATCGCCGACGCCGTGAACCTTGCCGCCCGCATGGAGGGGCTCACCAAGGCCTACGGCGCGGGCGTCCTGATCACCGGCGACACGCTCGCCGCGTGCCACGATCAACCCCCGTTCCTTCATCGCCTTGTCGACCGCGTCCGCGTCAAGGGCAAGTCCACGCCGGTCGAGATCATCGAGGTCTTCGAGGCCGACGACGAGCCCGCCCGGGCCGAGAAGGCCCGCCACGGGCCCGCATTCACCTTGGCGTTC
Source organism: Phycisphaerales bacterium (assembly GCA_052388255.1). Classification (GTDB taxonomy): domain Bacteria; phylum Planctomycetota; class Phycisphaerae; order Phycisphaerales; family UBA1924; genus JAEUIX01. The sequence continues at coordinate 1,798 of JBQTIJ010000092.1, read as the reverse complement.
ACCGCCTATTCCCTCGGCGACTTCCGGGCCGCCGCCGCCGGCCTTGAGGGCATCCTCGCCGCGTTCCCCGGTGACACCGCGGCCCGCCTGCTCCTTGGCCGCTGCCGCCGCTTCCTTGCCGAGGGCGTCCCCACTGGCTGGGATGGCGTGGTCGCCATGGAGAAGTAACCCGCCGGGCCCGGCCGCACAGGCCCCCCGCCGCGCAGCGAGCGCGTCATAGACTCGACCATGTTCCTCGACCCCGGTGCCCTCGCCCCTCCCCCGCCGACCTCCGCCATCTACACCACCGCGGCGGTCGCCGCCGACCACCCGCTCGCGGCCAGGGCCGGGGCGGAGATTCTCGCTCAGGGGGGCAACGCGGTTGATGCCGCCGTCGCCACCAGTTTCGCCCTCTCGGTGGTGCGGCCCGGTTCGTGCGGGATCGGGGGCGGGGGCTTCATGCTGATCGCCCTCCCCAGCCACCGCAAGCACCCGGGCAAGAAGAACCTCCGCATCGCCATCAACTACCGCGAGACGGCCCCTGGCTGGGCCACGCCCGACGTCTTCATGACCCTCGACGCCACCGACCCAACGGCCAGCACGCTCGGCGGCCGCGCGGCGGGCGTCCCCGGCACCGTGGCCGGGTTGCTGCGGGCCCTTGACGACTACGGCACGCTGCCGCGCGACAAGGTCCTCGGCCCCGCCATCCGGCTCGCCCGCGAGGGGTACCCGGTGGACGAGGCCCACGCGCAGGCCGCCGCGGAGCTCACGGCCCGGGCCCGCAAGGACCCCACGTGGGCGGCCCGATTTACGTTCGCGCTCGAACGGCTCGCCGTGGCCGGGCACGCCCGCCCGGGCGACATGATCAAAGTCCCCGAGCAGGCCGAGGCCCTTGAGCTCATCGCGCGCGACGGTGCCAAGGCGTTCTATGAGGGCCCCATCGCGCAGGCCATCGTGCGGGCCTGCGCCAAGGACGCCGAGTCCTTTCGCAGCCCGGTCGCCATCGGCACCATGACCCTCGCCGATCTCCGCGCCTTCCGGCCCATCGTCACCACGCCGCTGGAGTTCACCTTCGAGGGGCAGACGTTTCTTACGATGCCGCCCCCTTCGAGCGGCGGCGTCGCCCTCGCCCAGACCCTCGGCATCCTCGGCGAGCGAGAAGTCGCCGCCGCGCTCAAGGATGCCGAGCGCGATCCGCGCTCGGGGGCTCTTCTCCCCACGCCCGCGTACACCCATCTGTTGATCGAGTCCTTCAAGCACGCCTTCGCCGACCGGGCCGAGTGGATGGGGGACCCGGCGTTTGGCGATCTCCCCGTGAAGCGGCTCTTGAGCGGCAACTACCTGCGCGAGCGGGCCGCCACCATCAATCCCTCGCGCACGCAGGGCCCCGATGCCTATGGCTCGCGCGATTCCTCGCGCCCCCGGGCCGCCCCCTCGCGCGACGGCGGCACCAGCCACCTCTGCGTGGTCGATGAGCGCGGCGGGGCCGTCGCCTGCACCGAGACGATCAACCTTGAGTTTGGTTCGCTGCTCACGGTCGAGCCCTTCGGCTTCACCCTCAACAACCAGATGGACGACTTCACCACGCACGCGGGCAAGCCCAACGCCTTCGGACTTATGCAGTCGCCGCGCAACGCCCCGCAGAAGGGCAAGCGCCCGCTCAGCAGCATGACGCCGACCATCGTCCTTGACGCCACCGGCACGCTCCGGGCCGTGGCGGGCCCCAGCGGCGGCCCCCCCAATATAACCTCGACTACGCCCGTTCGTAAGAAACCCCAGCAGCGAAAAAGCGAACCCCCCCCCCCCCGCGCCCCCCCGC
>JBQTIJ010000091.1:0-1802 GCA_052388255.1 Phycisphaerales bacterium | reverse complement strand
AAAAACATTTTAATCCTGCAAAAACCCGTTTGGCCTATGGGGCGGGCCACGGGCCGGTTTTCCGGGTGTCGGCGGGGTTGGGGGGGGGGGGGGGGGGAGCGCCGTTGGCGTCGTTGTCGAGCGTGAGGCCAGCCCGAAGGGCAAGCCGGGCGAGGTCGACGCGGTTGCGGGCCTTGAGTTTGAGGCCGAGGGAGAGCCGGTGGGCCTCGATGGTCTTGACGCTGCGGTTCAGCGACTTGGCAATCTGGGCGGTTGAAAGTCCTTGGCCGATGAGGCGGAGGACCTCCATCTCGCGCGGGGTCAGCGAGGCGAGGGGGCCCATGTCCACGACCTTGGCATGGAGCACCAACCCCTGGCCGATCTGCAACGCGGGATCGGAGAAGACGTCGTCGGCCGGCCTGCCGATGGCGAGGACCAGCCGCTCGGTGCCCTCCACCCCCTCGACGGGTCGGTAGATCGTGCGGATGCGCATGCCGCGGACGACGGAGTAGACGGTGACGGGGACACCTTCGGCGAGGGCGCGGCGGATGAAGCCGAGCCGTTCTTCGGCCATTTCGTGGCCGAGGAGGTCAGAGAGGGAACGGCCGACGACCTGGACCGGATCAGCCCCGATGGACCACCAGCGGATGGTGGGGCCGCAGAAGCGGACCTTTCCGGAAGCATCGACAATGGCGACATCGGCCCCGGAGTCGCGGAGGAGGGCGTTCCATGCCACATCCGCACCGAGGGCCTGAGCAAACGAGACGGACGGATCAACCGCAGAGACTGCGCGCACGGAGAACTCCCTTTCTGCCACACGAGACGCTCACCACATCAACGAGCGTGAGCGTACCTCGCGCTAGGAGGCAAAGGCAAGTCCTGTGAGGTTTTTGACGCAACCTCATCGGGGGGCGCGGCAGGTCCGAGATCACATGCCGATGAGGAGCCGCTCCGGGCGCTCGAGGCCGTTCTTGATGGCGACGAGGAAGGAGACGGCGCTTGATCCATCGAGCAGGCGATGGTCGTAGGAGAGCGCGAGGTACATCATGGGGCGCAGCGCGATCTCGCCGGGACGCTCGGGGTGTTCGACGGGGCGATTCTTGATGGCGTGCATGCCGAGGATGGCGGTCTGGGGAGCGTTGAGGATCGGCGTTGAGATCAGTGAGCCGAAGACCCCACCGTTGGTGATGGTAAAGGTGCCGCCCTGCATCTCATCGAGGCCGAGTTTGCCGTCGCGGCCCTTGGTGGCGAGCGTCTTGATGGCCGACTCGATTCCCGCGAAGGAGAGCGTCTCGCAATGGCGAACGACGGGGACCACCAGTCCCTTTGGTGTGCTGACGGCGACGGCGACGTGGCAACCATCCTGATGCTCGACCTCGAGGCCTCCATCGGCACCGTTGACGAGAGTGGCGTTCACAAGCGGGAACTGCTGCAGCGCGGCGACCGTGGCCTTGACGAAGAACGACATGAAGCCGAGGCCGATAGCGTGCTTCTTCTCGAAGTCGTCCTTGTAGCGCTTGCGGAGGTCCATGACGGCGGTCATGTCAACCTCGTTGAAGGTCGTGAGCATGGCGGCGTTGTGCTGGGCTTCGACCAGTCGGGCCGCGATGCGCTGGCGGATGGGGGGGAGTTTCTCGCGCCGAGGGCCGGCGCCTGCCGGGGCGGTCATGGCGAGGTTGGGGGCACGCGCAGGCGCGGCGGCGGGAGCGGCCTTGGGGAGCGCGGAGAGGACATCGGCCTCGCGCACGCGTCCGCCCGGGCCCGTTGGGGTGATCTTGGTGAGGTCAACGCCTTTTTCTTCCGCGGCCTTGCGGGCAAGGTGC
>JBQTIJ010000090.1:0-20372 GCA_052388255.1 Phycisphaerales bacterium | reverse complement strand
CGCGTTCAGCCGCCGGTGGTCCAGCGGCCGATCCGGCCGGGAGAGCGCGACGGCGCGGGGGGTTTCGGCGGGGCTTTGGGGGTCGGCTGGCGCGGGGTCTCGGTCACGCGCGAGGGGATCTCAAGGTCAAGGAGCGAACCGGCACGCTTGGGCGGTGGCAGGCCCACCGGCGCGCTCTCGGCGGGCTCTTCATTGGCCGGATCTGGCGGGGCACCGGTCGCGCTTGCGGGCTCGATGATCGGCGCAGCGCCAGCGCGGGTGACATCGCGAACTTCCGAGAGCCGGGGCTCTCTTCCTGCCAGATCCACCACCACGCGAAGGGTGATCCCGTCGCGAAGAGGGCTTTCACCCTCCAAACGGGCACGATCATCCACAAGAACGCCCGCTTCGATCGTCACGGCGAACTGCAGGGTTCGTGTGCTGATCCAATCGACCGCCAGCGCGAACGCCTCGGCATCGAGCACGCCTTCGGTCAGCAACCAGCCGGGGCTTGCGCCCTGCTCTGCGGGCAGCGCAGCCCGGCGTGTCACCGCTGCCGCCGCGCTCTCTGGAGTGAACCCGGGGATCGCGGCCACGACCTCCACCGGCGCGTGGTTGACATCCACACGCCCGAGCCGGATGCCCAGCCCGTCGGCCCGGGTCGAACAGCGCGCCAACACAAGCCCAATGTCCACTGGCTTCACACCCCGCGCGAGCAGGGCTTTCACGAGATCGCTGTCCGAAGCGAGGCCCGCGGTCTTGCCGATGACCTCGCGGAGGTGGGCAAGAAGTGCATCCCCCACCGCCTCATCCAGTTCACCTTCAAGTTCATCTGACCAGGCCCGATCAAGCCGGACCCGGTCCTCCGGGGTTCGCGAAGCCGCACCGGCCCCAGCCCCGACCGAGTTGGGCTCAGCCGCGTCGGCCGCGAAGACGGTGAAGCGTGATCCATCGGCACCGCCCGCATGTGGGGCAATCTCCGCCCAGCTCCCGATCCGGCGGCTGGCGCGAAGGGCAAGCACCTTCGCCACGGCGCTCTCCGAAAGCCCCGCCGAGGCGAGCATCGGCCCGGTGGCGTGGTTCAGATCAAGGCCCGTGGCCTCCGCCCGGAGAGGCATCTCCCGTCCTTGCCCATCAATCTCCGCCCGCACCCGCCACACGCCCCGGCGCGTGACGCCCTGTCCCATTTCTTCTTCGAAGAGCGTCCCGTTGTTTGGCACCGGCGCAAGGGGCAGACCGGCGAGCAGATCAACCCGCTGGCGCGCGAGCGCGGCGCTGATCGTCTCGACTCCGGCGAGCGCGAGCAACCGCGACTGCATCCGGCGCTGGCCCGCCGCGGCGTCGGTGCGGGGGATGGTGCTGAGGATCGCGGCAGTGGTGGCGACCATCGCGGCGATGGCCACGACCAGCAGCACCACCGCCAGCACGAAGGCCGGAGGAGCTGACGCACGGGTGTGGCCGGAGCGCCGGTTCATGGTGATGGCGCCTCCGTGGGTCCGCCGCTTACAGCGATAAGGCGAACGCGGTCTGGAGGGGGGAGCGTGGCGGCCAACCCCACAGTGTCGGTCAACAGCAGGGCATCGGGCTCTGGGGAGGAAGGGTCCGGCCCGGCGGGAGCGCTTGAGCCGAACCAGAGCGCGACCTCGATCGCCAAGGGGAGCCCCCCTTCGGTCAGCGCATCGAAGGAGTCGCGCCAAGTGCCAATGCCGGAGGATGACTTCGCATAGTACCGAAAGCGCACCCGCGTCATGCCGCGCCCGATCTCGCCGGTCGATGGCGTCCCGCCAGCGGCGAGCACATCGACCCGGGATGCGCGGATGAGCGCAGCCGCGGGATCGAAGGTGTACGTGGTGCGCACCATCCCGCCCTGCGCGAAAGCCGCGCGGCCGCCGGAGCGGACCGATGGAACCACAAGCGAGAGGAGCGCGAGCGAGTTCGAATCCCCCTTCACCCCTGCACCGACGACCGCGTCACCCGCAACCACGCAGAGCAGTTCACCCTCAAGACGGTCCATCAGCAGCCCGGCACCCTGCAACTGGTCGGACTCGATGGTCAACACCGCCCGCTGTCGCTGCAACTGGCCGAGGAATGCCATGAGCGCGCCGAGCAGGAGGATGGCGAGGGCCAGCGCCACCAGAACCTCGAGCAGCGTGAACGCGCGGCAAGCACGCCGCGCCGCGGCGGAATGCCGGGTCATGCGCCACCCCCCACCCCGGGAAGGCGCACGGCCTGCCGGAGCGTGAACGATGCGCTCTCCACCGGGTCCTGTCCGGCGGGCGCGGGCTCGAGACGGATGGCTCGCACCTCAACGATGATCACGCCGGTGGTCTCAGTCGGGCGGGTGTTGATGCGCAGTTCATAGTGACCGACGCCGGGCAACTCGGTGGCGGGCTCGCGCGCCTCGCCATCCGCCATGCTCGCGGGCCAGGCCGCCACCGGGCCGGCGAGAGTTTCGGGCCGCGCCAGACCGCACTCGATCTGCGCCAGGGCCGATCGCGCAAGGTCCGCAAGCAGTTCCTGACGACGCGCATCCTGCAGCGTCCGCTGCGCTTCGGACATGAGCACAAGAATCGCGCCCGCCGCGAGGATAAAGACCGCGAGCGCCAGCGTGACCTCAAGAAGCATGGCTCCGCGCGGCCAGCGTGTGCGGCGTGTGGGGCGTGCCGCGCCGGCACTTGTTCGCGGGCACGGATTCGCCGGGTGCAGTCGGTTCATCCATGCAGACCTGTTCAAGGGGCGCGGGGCGGCCGATCCGTGCGGGCCGCTGGATCAACACTCTCTACCCGCACCCGTCCTGTCCAGCCGTCGATCGTGATGCGCACCGCACGCCCCTGCGAACTCGTCAGCAAGAAGGCGCTGCAGCTCACGGCCTCGCCATCGGGCATGAACGTCGCCAGCGCAAAGGGTGCAGCGGCACCCTCCGGCGAGGTCATGCCCGAAGAGACCTGCTCGACCGTTCCCGTCTCGCCCTCGCTCTCGGCCCCGGCGGACGGCACGTCGCTCGATGCCGAGACCACCACGCTCCGCGGGAGCGTTGCCACCGTCTCCGTTCGCGCATCGTCGGCCTCCGCGGCCATTGCGACGTCTGGGCTCGTCTGCGTGCTCACCGGGAAGGGGAGGGAACCCGCAGCCCGAGGTCCTTCCGTGCTTTGGAGCGAGATCTTCACCACGTGACAGATCCCATCCGTGCCGGAGCGAACCTCGATGCGTACCGGGCAGGAATCCCGCTGGGCTTCGCTGCGTGCCGAGGCGAGCGCGGACTCGAGCTGCATTCGCGCTTCTTCAAACTGCGCGGAGCGGAACCATGTGTGCCCCACCGGCACCACCACCGCGCCAATGAGCAGCAGCAGCGAGAGCGCGACAAGGAGTTCCCAGAGTGTGAAGGCGCGGCGATTCATGCAGGTGGTCTATCGAAGAGCGCGGTCAGTGTTCTTCAGTTGCCTGAGGGGGCCGAACCGCCGGGAAGGGAGGGGGGCGCGTTTGAATCGGCTCCGCCTTCACCACCGGTCGTCAGGGTCCACAGCGGAATGTCGTCCTCGGTTCCATCCTGCTTGTCCGGGCCGAGGGACCAGAGATCAAAGAACCCGGTGGGGCCCTTCTCGCCCGCCTGCTTGTACCCCCACGCACTCCCCCAGTTGTCCTTCTCGATCGGCTGATCCATGTATGGGCCAGACCACTTGTCGGCCGGGGAATCGCTCGAGAGCGCGGTCTTGTCCCAGAGAACCTTCAGCCCTTCCTCGTCGGTCGGGAAGCGATCAAAGTGAATGCGGAAGGTGTTGAGCCCCTGCTTAAGCGAGTTCATCTGCACACGGACGAGGTCCTTGGTGGCCTTGTCCTTGCTTGAAAGCAGGTTGATGCCGACGAACGTCGCCAGCGCCAACAGAATGACGATGACGATCATGACTTCAAGGAGCGTGAAGCCCCGGCGAAGGGCTGTCGAACGAGGGCGAGAATGCTCGCAGGAGGCGTGGTTGGGCATTGGGGGTCTCTTCGGGTAAACGGGCGTCGAACACCGGTGCAGGTTTCGGCGGCGAGCGAGGGGAACACCTCGGCCTCGCCCGGTCCACGCCGGTGGTCATTATTCCAACGGAAGGCCGCCCCGTTGCGGCGGGGCCGAACAGGTCACGGACATCCCGCCCGCTCAAACCGCCTGTCCGATCCGGGTCATCGGCAGAATGAGGGCGAGGGCAACAAGACCGATGACGATGGCAAGCAGGATGAGCATCAGCGGCTCGATCAACTTGACCGCGCCGCTCAGCAGCCGATCGACCCGTGCTTCAAGCGTGTCGGCGATGGTGATCAGTACCTCACCAAGAGAGTTCGCCTGCTCCCCCACCCGGATCATCTCAATGACATCCTCCGCGAAGAGCCCGCTCTCGGCCAGCGGCTCGGCCAGACGCTGACCGGCCTTGACCGCCTCGGTGGCACTCACGATCGCTTCGGCCATCACGGGCGACCCTGAGGCATCGCGCGCGATCCTCATCGCCACGAGCATGGGCACGCCGTTGCCGAGCATGGTGCCCAGAATACGACAGAAGCGGGCGGCCGCGATCGCGCGGGAGAGCGGACCGATGACCGGGAGCCGCATCTGGGCCCGCCCCCAGGCCGCCCGCGCACGTGGGGTTCGCAGGGCGCGCCAGCCAACGAGGGCGGCGACAACGCCGAAGATCAGGATGAAGATACCGAAGGACCGAATCACCGTACTGGCGGCGAGCACCAACTGAGTGAGCAGGCCGAGGTCCGGCATGCGCTCGTAGATCGGCCTGAACATGGGGATGAAGACGCCGAAGATGATCCCGAGGATGACAGTGCCTGTGACCATCAGCACCACTGGATAGATGAGGTTGCCGATGACTTTGCTGCGGAGTTCGGCCTGGGCCATGACCAGTCGGGCCAAGCGTGCCAGCACTGGCTCGAGGAACCCGCCACGCTCACCGGCCCGCACCATGGCGACATGGACGGGCGCGAAGAGAGCGGGGCGCGCGGCCATGGCTTCCGCAAGGTCATTACCGGCGCTGACATCCTCTGCGATGGCCCGGAATGCACCGGAGAGTCGTGGGTTGCTCCGGGCGTTGCCGAGCAGAACAAGCGAACGCAGCAGCGGCACACCGGCCCGCAGCAGATCGGCGAGTTGCCCATAGGTCCCCGCGAGCGCTCGGGAGGAGACCCCGCCGCCGATGCGGGCCGTGCGGAGCGAACGGATCGCTCGCTTCAGCACCCCGAGCCCCGCATCAGGATCGATCGCCTCCACCGACACGGGTGTCAATCGCCGCCCGGCGAGTTCCGCCAACACCGCCGACTTTGAGGGACCGGCGATCTCGCCCGTTGTCCGCTCACCCCCGGGCCCGCGCGCGATGTAGGCGTAACTGGGCATCGTGAGAGCGCCAACGCGGCGGCGAATCAGGTGAGCCGCAGAGCGAAGAAGAGCGCGGTGAAGAGCAGGTCCGCCACGATGATCGCCACCACCGATTCCACCACCGTGGCCGTGGTGGCCCGACCGACGCCGGCCGCGCCGCCCGAAACCTTGAGCCCGTTGGTGCAGGCGATCAGCCCGATGAGCAGACCGAACACGCTCGCCTTGCCCACGCCGGTAAGAAAGTCCACGACCTTCAGCTGGGAAAGCATGTTGTCGTAGTAGGTCTCAAAGGGGATCCCGAGGAAGACCACGGCCATCCCCAGCCCGGCCAGAACGGCCATGACGTCCGCGATCACCGCGAGACAGGTCATGGAGACAAGCGACGCAAAGACCCGCGGCACCACCAGAAATCGAACCGGGTTCAGGGCGTGGGCCTCAAGGGCCTCGATCTCCTCGCCCACGACCATGGTGCCGATCTCGGCCGCGATGGCGGCACCGGCAAACCCGGTGAGGACGATCGACGCGATGAGCGGGCCGAGCTCGCGCATAACGGCGACACCAACGATGTTGGCCACGAGGTCCTTGCGGCCAAAGTCATCGAGCGGCGGGGCCATCTGGAGCACGAGAATGAGCCCGACGCACCCCGACACCAGCGAGATGATCAGGACCGATCGCACCCCCACCCGCACCATCTGGCTGAAGATCGCCGGCCAGCCGAGGCGGATCTTCTTGCGGGTCACGGGCTGGACGCACCAGCGGAAGAACAACTGCACCGTCGCCCAAAGGAGGAACGACGCCGCGCCGATTTGGTCGCAGGTCTCGTAGAACTTGGTGCCCAGCGACACCACCAACCCGCGCTCTTGGGCCTGTTCGGACATCGACAGAGTGTAACAGGTGGCCGGGCCCGGGGTCGGCACGGGCGCGCGAGCCCGTCCGCTCATGGCCTTCAGGCAAGCATGGCGGCGCTTTGGTCGGCCACGATGGTGAAGACCGACTCAAGCTTGGCGATCTCGAAGATCGACCGGACCCGATCCGAAAGGCCAAAGAGGACAAGTTTGGTCTGCGTGGTCCGGGCGGACTTCATCGCTTCGACCAGCGTCGCGAGGCCCGAGGAGTCCATGTACGGCACTCCCGAGAGGTCCACGATGATGCGCTTCGGGCGCGTCTCCTGGGCCTTCTTCAACTGCGTTCGCAGTGCAGGGGAACCAGAGAGATCGATATCCCCCGTGGCCACCACCATCAGCACCCCCTCGGCGACCGCTCGCATGGAGACCGTCAATGCGCCGGATTCCGAATCATTCATGGCCCTGCTCCTTGGTCACCCCAGGGCCCTGCGCGGCCGCTTCGGTCGTGGTCCCCTTCTTCGAGGACCGGTCCTTGACCATCGTCAGCCGCATTCCCTTGCCTTCACGCTTCTCGTAGCGGACTTCGTCCATGATCTGGTGGATGATGTGGACACCGAGCCCGCCTGGACGGATGTCCTCAAGATTGCGGCTCTTGATCACGGATGGATCGACCTGTTTGGCCTCGTCCTCGACCACAATCCGGAGCCCAGTTGTCGGATTCCCGTTGGCGTGCATGAGGTCGGGCGTCGTCACCCCGCCGAGGGGTGCAAGGGTGATCCATATGGGCATGTCCGGCGCCTTGCCGTACCCATGCCGGATCACGTTGCACAGGGCTTCATCAAGGGCCAGGGCCATCTGGCCGCTGGCCTCATCGCTGAAGCCCAGCCGACGCGCGACCGAGGCGAGCATCTCGCGCATGCCGCTGAGGTACAGCGGATTGCTCCGGAGTTCGATACGGATTTCGGCCTGCTCGCTCATCGGGATTGGCTCGCGTGAAGGGCCATGAGGTTGCCCCCGCCGGGATCAGCGTCCATCATCGGGCTCCAAACCGTATCGCTGCTTCCACGCCTCCGTCGGACCCATCCGAGCCGCGCGGTCGTCCGCGAACCCGTATCCGAGCGTATCGCCCGTCAGCCGCTCGAGAGTGAGGATCGAGAGCATCCGCTCCGCCGGATCATCGCTTTCGAGTCCCCGGACAACCTCCCGTGCCTTGGATCGGTCATTCGTGCGGGCCGCTTCGACCGTGGCATGCAGCCGCGCCGAGGGGTCCGGCGCATCAAAGCCCGCCTTCAGCCCGGGCCCTGCGCACCCGATCGAGCCCCCTGCCGCCGTGAGGGCAAGGAGAACGAACAGGTGCTTGGAGCAGGTTGCCGCGGCGGACATGGGAGCAGGATAACCGAGATCGGGGGATGCGCCAACCAAGGGGCCACATGACTTGATATCCGTCGAGGCGAACCCCCCTTGTTCAGTCACCGTACACTCCCCGCCCCGGCCATGGACTCGCGCACCGACGAAGAACTCCTCTCCGCCTATCGCACCGGCGAAACCGGTGCGCTCGAAGTGATAGTGCGCCGCCACCACGACGACCTCATGCGGTTTCTCATCCGGCTTGTGGGTGATCGGACGGGGGCGGAGGATGTCTTTCAGGAGACTTTCCTCCAGATCCACACCTCCGCGGATGCCTTCGACGCTTCTCGGCGGTTCAAACCGTGGCTTTTTACGATCGCCGCGAACAAAGCCCGGGACCTGCTGCGTAGAAACAACCGCCGGCGAACGCTCGATCTCTCGGCCCCGATCGCGGGCCGGGGCGGCGCTGGTGGGGACGGAGAGTCCGGCCCCTCGTTTGTCGACTTGATGGAGGTCCGTGTTCCGCAGCCCGGCGACGCGATCAACGCCGCCGAGCAGGAGAGAGTGGTGCAGGCCGCCGTGGCGGAACTCCCCGCCATGCTCCGTGAAGTCCTGCTCTTGGCCTATTTCCAGCGTCTTTCGTACAACCAGATCGCCGATGCCCTTGGCATCCCCCTCGGCACCGTCAAAAGCCGACTCCACGCCGCGGTCGCCGCCTTCGCCAAGAAGTGGCAAGCCCTGACCGACTCCCGCACGAACGAGTGACTTTGGCCCTGATCCACCTTCCGACGTTGTGAGGTTCTTTGGAATGTCTGCCCGGGATTTCATCAACGACGAACCCGCCGAGCCATCGATGCTCAGCCCTGCCGACCAACTCGCCCTCGACGCACTCGTCGCAGCCGGTTATCGGTCTACTGACCTCCCCGGCGACGTCGAGGCCCGGGCCGCTCAGATCGATCGTCTGCTTGCTCTCCTCCAACCACCTGCGTCTGTCCCCGAGGTTCGCGAAGCCCTGATCCAGAAGACTTGCCGCCTGGTGGCTGTCGCCCGGGATGCGGCGCAGGTCGATCAACTCTCCGCCGCCGGCGCAACCTCCGAGCCCACAGGGTGGATCGACGACGATTCCGGACTCTTGCCCATCGACAGCGACGCGCTTGAGGCCCTTGTCGTCGCGGGGTATGACCCCGCCCGAGTGCCTGGTTCGCTCCGGGCTCGCGCGTCTCGCCAGCGTGCCCTCCTTGAACTCTTGACCTCCGGCCCTGCTCTGTCCGAGGGCGCCCGCGATGGACTCATCAGCGCGACCCTTTCTCGCGTGCAGCGCGGGGTGGAGGACCAGACGCAGCGGCTTCGATTCGATCCCGCGCTCGCCGCCCCTGCGCCGCGGGCCTGGCGTTTCACGGACCTTGTCTCCGTGGCCGCGGTGCTTCTCATCGGCGCGGCGGTGGTGTGGCCGATGGCGACGAGCATGCGCGAGCGGGCCCGGCAGGCGGCGTGCCTGGGCAACTTCGGTTCGGTCAAGACGGCCTTCGGTCTGTATGGCGGGGACAACCGCGATTCACTGCCGATGGCCACGGCCTCGCTCGCGGGGCTCCCATGGTGGAACGTGGGCACGCCCGCGGAATCCAACACGGCCAACATGTTCCACCTGGCAAAGTCCGGGTACACCACCCTCGAACCGCTCTCGTGCCCTTCCAGCGGGTGCTGCGACAAGGGTGCGCCAGCGGCGGATCAGCAGGACTTCCGCTGCATCGCCGACGTTTCATACTCCATGCAGAACCTCTTCGCCCGCGAGCGACCCCGCTGGTCACGCGGGTCGGTGGTCGCCGTCTTGGCGGACCGCTCTCCCATCACCATCGCCTCGCTGAGCAAGCGCTCGGCCGACCCGATGTCCAACTCGCCCAACCACGAAGGACGCGGCCAGAACGTTCTCTTCAACGACGGCACGGCCCGCTGGGTCGAATCTCCCCGTCTGGCGTGCGGCGACAACATCTTCCTTCCGAGACCGATCGAGCTGAAGTTCGTCGGTCTTGGACGCGACCCGGCGGGGAACCCAGTGGTGATCCTGCAGGGGGTGGAGCAACCAAGCTGCGCTGAAGATTCGTTCCTTGGCCCCTGACCCCCGAGCTTCTCCCGCCTCCTCCCGTGCCCCGGTGCGGGGCCGGTACCCTGCTGCGTGAGCAGCACTCACGAACAACCCGCCGAGAGCCGGTATCACCGGCAGGAACTCCTCCCCGGCATCGGTCCAGAGGGCCAGCGTCGTCTGCGCGACGGGCACGCATTGATCGTCGGGTGCGGCGCGCTCGGGTGCGTCTGTGCGGATCTGCTTGCGCGAGCCGGCGTGGGCCGTCTGACGCTCGTTGATCGCGACGTTGTCGAGACCACAAATCTGCAGCGCCAGACGCTCTTTGACGAGCGTGACGCGCGGGCCGGAACCCCGAAAGCAGAAGCCGCCCGGAGCCGCCTCATCGCCGTCAATAGTGAAGTGAAGGTCGAGGCGATCGTCGAAGACTTCGCGCCCGGTAACGCCGAGCAGATTGTGCGGCCGCACCCCGCACCGGGCGTGTTGATCGACGGGACGGACAACTTCGACACCCGCTATCTGCTCAACGACCTCTCAGTGAAACTCGGATTGCCACTGGTCTATGGCGGCGCCCTCGGCACCGGCGGGATGGTCATGACCATCATTCCCGCACCGCTCCCCGCGGCTACACCCTGCCTGCGCTGTCTCTTTCCTGAACCCCCTGCGCCGGGAAGCGCCCCCACTTGCGACACCGCGGGCGTGCTTGCGAGTGCGACCGTGACAGTCGGCGCGGCCCAAGCGGTGAATGCCATCAAAGTGCTCACGGGCCAGCCGGAGACGCTCGACCGCGCGATCGAGTCCTTTGACCTCTGGACCAACGATCGCCGCAGGATCGATGTCGGCACCGCGCGACGGAAGGACTGCCCCTGCTGCGGGCTCCGGCAGTTTACATCGCTCGAGGGCGATTATGGAGGCGCATCGGTCGTGCTCTGCGGACGAAGAAGCGTGCAAATCACGCCCTCGCGGCCCGGCGGATCACCTCTTCGTCTTGATCTTGCCGAACTGGCGACGCGGCTCATGGGCCATGGCGAGACCAGCCACGACACCCACACGTTGCGCTGCGCGCTCCCCGGTGGTCGGCTGCTCACGGTGTTTCGCGACGGCCGGGCCATCATCGGCGGCACCACCGATCCGGCCGTCGCGCGGTCGGTCTACGCACGTTATGTCGGCGCGTGACCGCTCACCCGGGATAGCACGACGAGGTCTTCTCTGTCTCCCAGACCGTCACACTGCGCAGCGTGACCCCGAGGGGCACGAGCGCCGGAGCGAGCCGCTCATAGCAGACTTTTGAGATGTTCTCGACCGAGGGGTTCAGCCCCGTGGCGGAGGCGAACTCGCTGGTATCAAGGTTCAGGTGGGCATGGTCAAAGGGCCGCAGGATCAGCTCATCCACCACCCGCTCAAGCTGCGCAAGGGTGAAGCGCTGTCGCCCGGCGGCATCGAGGGGCACGGCCACGCACGGCTCCACCACATAGTTGTGCCCGTGACCGCTGGGGTTGTTGCACTTGCCAAAGACCGCGCGGTTCTCCTCGTCGCTCAGCGTGGGCGCGTGCAACCGGTGCGAGGCCGCGAACTCAAACCGCTGCCGGATCAACGTCGTCGCCTGGTCGTTCATGAACATCTCCACGCTATAGAAAGGCGAAAGCCGCCACCGCACTCGAACCAGCGCGCCCTCGAGCGCCGTCGAGAGCCCGGGCAGGAACCTCCGCATGACCTCCGCTGGCTCGACCCGCGCCCCCTCTGCCCCGCTGGCCGCATCGGCACAAGCGCTCGCGATCATGGGCACCGCCGCGGAGCGCGCTGCGCTGTCGATGTCCTTGATGTTGATGAAGTACCCCGTTCGCGCCTGCACCCGTCCACGACAGGCGACATCCAACTCATAGTGGCGGCCGAGCCCGCGCATCGACGGGACCGCGGCGTACCCGTTCGGTCCGCGCAGCAGCGGGCCTTGCGGTTCCCCGGGGTTCACGCTGAAGCGAACCGTGCGCATCAGCTCGATCATCCGCGCGGCCCTCCCCCTGCCGGCCCGTCGTCAAAGAGCCGCTGCTGGTCCTTCACGTCCTTCACCCGGGCCTCGAGTTCACGGATCTCCTGGGCGATCTCGCCGAGGTCCTCGAACCGGTGGTACTCACTCGCGAAGCGGATGTACGCGATCTCGTCAAGGTCACGGAGTTTGGCGCACACCGCCTCGCCGATCGCTCGCGAGGGGACCTCGCGCTCATAATCGCGGTACAACTGCTCTTCCACGTCGATCATCACCCGCTCGCGGGCCGCGTGGCCGACAGGCCGCTTTCCGCAGGCCGCGTTGATGCCGCGGAGGATGTTCTGGCGGTCGAACGTCACGCGCGTGCCGTCGCGTTTGACCACCACCAGCCGACTGAGTTCCTCCACCCGTTCATAGGTCGTGAAGCGCCGACCGCACTTGAGGCACTCGCGCCGCCGACGGATGACCGCCCCCGCCTCGCTGGCGCGGGAGTCGATGACTTTGTCGTCATTGGCAGCACAAAAAGGGCAGACCACCCGTTCACTCCATTGTTGAACCGGGTGAGCGTAGATCCGGCGACCTGCCTTGGGGAGCCGGCCGGACCCGCCGGGCAAGGGCTCAGGCACCCGCCCATCCGCTGTCAAGGGGCTTCGTGCGGCCCGACCGGGCTGGCAGCGCGCGGACCGGGGGCAGCGCGGGCCGGCACAAGGAGCGACACCGCCACCCCCGCGCCGAGAATCGCCAGGACAATCACGAGCGCGAGCGTGTTGTCGATCTTGTAGTCCGTGTGGATCAGCAGCATCTTGATGCCCACGAAGAACAGGATCGCGATGAGCGCGGGCTTGAGGTAGCGGAACCGGTCGAGCAGGTCGGCGAGCGCGAAGTAGAGCGACCGAAGCCCGAGGATGGCGAAGATGTTCGACGTGAAGACAATGAACGGATCCGCAGTGATGGCGAAGATCGCGGGGATCGAGTCGACGGCGAAGATCAGGTCGGTGAACTCGACCATGATGAGCGCCAGGAAGAGGGGCGTCGCGGTGCGGACGCCGTTGATCCACGTGAAGAACCTCTCGCCGTGATACTCCGGGCTCACCGGATAGAGCCGCCGCACCAGCCGCACCAGGGGGTTGCTCTCCGGCCGGATGCCCTCGCTCTTGACGAGCGCCATCTTGAGGGCCGTCAGGATGAGGAACCCGCCGAAGACATAGACCACCCATGAGAACTGCTGGATCAGCGTCGCGCCCACCGCGATCATGACGCCGCGCATGACGAGCGCGCCGATGATCCCCCAGAAAAGCACGCGGTGCTGATAGACCGCGGGCACCGCGAAGTAGGAGAAGATCATCGCGATGACGAAGACATTGTCCATCGCCAGCGATTTCTCAACGATGTACCCCGTCAGATAGAGCTTGGCCGCCTCCGCCCCGTGCACATCGCGGACGGTGCCGTCAAGCTGCAGCACATCCCGCCCGATGCCCAGCCAGTGACCCTCATACGCGAAGTAGAGACCGACGTTGAAGAGCAGCGCCGCCACGATCCAGACCACCGTCCAGGTGAGCGCCTCCTTCATCCGGACGACGTGGGCCGTGCGATGGAAGACGCCGAGGTCAAGCACCAGAAAGACGCCCACCAGCCCGACAAAGCCGGCGTAGAACCACGCCTTGGGGGTGATGAACGTCGAGAGGTCGGCGAGGAGGAGGAGTTCCATGGTTGACTGGGCACGGACGGGATCAGGCAAAGGCACGGAGCCGCCCGGGACGTGCGCCCCGTGGACGCAAATCTACGAGCCCGCCGGGGACGCGCTTCATCGATTCGTCCTCATCGACCAATCGTATTTTCCGATGTATCATCGGCATGGAGCGGCTCAACTACCACCACCTGCTGTACTTCTGGACCGTCGCCAAGGAGGGCTCCATCGCGGCCGCCTGCAAACGCCTGCACGTCACGCAGCCCACTATCTCCGGACAACTCCGCGAACTCCAGACCGCGCTCGGTCACGAACTGCTCACTCGCTCCGGGCGCGGGCTTGTGCTCACCGAGCATGGCCGCCTGACGTTCCGATACGCCGACGACATCTTCGCGCTCGGCGGTGAACTGCTGAGCGCTGTCCGCGCCCAGCACCGCCCCGCCGAATCGCGCCTGCGCGTCGGGGTCGCGGATGTCCTCACCAAACTCGTGGTGTACCGGATGCTCCTGCCCGTTCTGCGCATGCCTGAACGCGTCCGGCTGGTCTGCTTCGAGGGCAAGCACGACCACCTCCTCGCCCGGCTTGCCGTGCATGACCTTGATGTCGTCCTCAGCGACACGCCCGTTTCACCCCACGCAGGTATCCGCGGCTACAGCCACCGGCTGGGCGAATCGGGCCTCTCGGTCTTCGGCGCGCCCGCTCTTGCCCGGCGCTACCGCGCCGGCTTCCCGGGCTCGCTCGATGGTGCGCCCTTCCTGCTCCCAACCCCCAACACGGCCATCCGGAGAACTCTCGACCACTACTTCGAGTCGCGCGCCATCCGGCCGCGGACCTGCGGGGAGTTTGAGGACAGTGCGCTCCTGAAGATCTTCGGCCAGTCGGGCGCGGGCCTCTTCGTGGGGCCGACGTTCATCGAGCGAGAGATCAGGCAGCAGTACTCTGTGCGCGTGGTCGGCCGCCTGAGCGGCGCACGCGAGGAGTTCTACGCGATCTCCATGGAACGACGGATCAAGCACCCCGCCGTGACCGTGCTCACCACCGCCGTCCGTCGGCGACTGACGGTTGATGCCTAACAAGTGCCCCGTCAAGCCCTCCGACACGCTGGCGAGGCCCCCGCGAAGTCAACACCCTTCGAAGAACGCCGTGATGAACTCGTCGAGATCGCCGGGCTCCACGAAGCCGTCGGCGTTGAAGTCGCACCGGGCGACTTCGGCCGGGTCGGTGCTGAAGTAGCTCGTAATGAACTCGTCCAGATCACCGGGCTCAACAAACCCATCGCCATTGAAGTCCGTGGGGCATGCTGGCCTGCGGCTGCCAATCCAGAACCCGCCCGCAATGGCGACCGCGCCCGCGGACATCGCGCCAGCATCGTGCTGGCCGATGGTGCCCATGAGCGTGAACGCACCGCCCGCGCTTGTGCCCCCGCCACCGTCGATGGTGAAGGAGGCGATGGCCAACTGGGCGCGGGCTGGCGCGGCAAGGAGCACAATCGCGATCGTGCTGCTGATCGAGGACGTGAGCAGGGTTCGGGTGGTCATGGGTCGGCTCCGGGGCTGGGCTTCGAGGATGGGCAATAAAGTGGGTGCAGATCAAGTGAGAACAGCCGCGACGAAACAGCGTGGCCGCATGTGGTCACTGGCCGATGCGCGCGACCTGCCCGCGGGCGGTGCGGAGCGTGATGGGCGTAGAGATCCGAAGCGATCCCGAGTAGTTACCGCCGCGCACGAGCAGGATGTCTCCTGGCCGACTCGCGCTCAGCGCACTCGGGATGGTGTGATATGGGAATGAGCTGTTGCCGTTGACGAGGGAGTTTGAGGCGGTGGCAAGCACCTGCAATGTTCGCCCACTGCAGACCGACGCTCGGACGAAGAGGGCGGTGTCCGACCAGTGATCGAGTTGGTCCTCGGTGAGCCGTTCGGTGGTGGCACCGCCGCCGGTGTGCCCGCAGCCGCCGCGGTGGTAGCTCATGATGTTCAGGAACGTGTCGTCAACGCGGTTGCGCAGGGTCTGGGTGAGTTGGGTGTAGAAGACTCCGAAAGAGTGCATGGAGATGGCGTTCTGATCCCAGCAGGCGAGGTCAGGAAGAGTGTCGGCCATTTCGTCGTTCCCCGGGGAGGTGAAGCACTCGCCGGTTTGGCCGGAGTTGCTGCAGCAGCCGCAGGGGCAACCTTGGGTGTGGCAGAGGTCGAAGAAGTGGCCGAGTTCGTGGAGTTGGAGCCACCCGGTCCCGGAGGAGCCGGCACCGACAGCGACAAGCTGGTGGCCGGGGAAGGCGCACTGGCCGCCGCCGTTGGCCTGATTGATGTAGATGTTGATGGCCGCGTTGTTCCAGGCGTAGGTCGAGCGGTTAGCGAGAGCGTCGTCCTCCATCCGTTGCCGAGTGCCGTCCACCGCCAGCATGTCGATACCGTAGTAGTGGCTCGGGTTCGGGCGCGCTGTCCCGCCGATCGAGCCGACTTCCGTGACCGGATCGACCCGCCCGAAGCGGTAGCCACGTCCATAGGAATCGAGCAACTCGTTCATCTCCGCGATCGCCGAGTCGATCGCGGCATCGGTCGCTCCGGCAGGACGCATTCCGTCCGCCGGGTTGACCACGACTTTGTAGGAGACGCGGATCGTGATGTGGGGGTCAGCCCAGGCCGACGGCAGAAGAGCCATGGCGGCGAAGGCGAACACGAGTGGTTTGGTGCGCATGGGTACTCGGAAGCGGGCTGTGGTGATGGAACGGAGGACCGGGAGTCGGATGTGTGCAGGGTCTTGACGCGCCGGGGTCAACCGCCGATGCGGACCACGCCACCGTCGGCGGAGAGGCGGATGCGCTTGGAGATGACCGGGCGGTCGAGATACGTGCCAGTTCGGAGGCGGATCTCCGCCCCGGGCCAGGCCAGCGAGTATGCCGCGCCAAACGTGCGGAACGGGCAAGCGATAGTGCCCGACTGGCAGGAACTGGCGGGGTTCACGCGGATGATGCTCGTGTAGTGCTTGAAGGCGATGTCATCGTGGAACGCGTCGTTGTCAAGCCGCATGACGTGGAGCTGGCCCCGGATGCCCGGGGCACGCCCGTTGTCGAGGTCCCAGACGGTCAGCCCCTCCGGCTCTCCGGCGGAGTTGAAGCCCGGGTCGTAGTAGTAGTCAAAGTGGCCGAAGCCGCGTGTTGAATGGGCGACGCGCCGGAAAGTCGTGGTTTCGAGTACGTGGATGCCCTCGCGGTCGGCGAGCTCATTGCTGTCGTCGTGGAACCCGCTCAAGAGGTAGAGCAGGTCGCTACCGGGGGCAAACTCCCCCCCTTGCATGGTCACCATCTCCAGCCGCCCCCCTTGCTCGTTCAACATCTCGACCTCGTGGTCAAAGGCGATCGCGGCGACCCCGAAGTTGTGCAGCAGGTTCCAATCAAAGAAGTAGAACCGGAGACCGCCGGTGATCGAGGACGGGGATCCAGGCGGCGCGCCGACATGCTGACGCGAAGAGACCAGGAACTCCCCGCGCGAGGCGACCCATCCGGCGTCGTTGCATTGACCGGGGAACCCGACGTGCGCAACGTAGGAGAGGTCAAAGCAGCGAAGGATCGCGACGCCGCCGGGCAAGCCGGAGGTACACGTGGCATCCTCGGCCTCAATGGGGACAATGAGGTAGTCGGTCAGCCCGACTCGATGAACGTCCGGATCGCCGAAGTGGGCGTATCCGGCGAGTGCCGGGTAACTGCCGAGGGTTCGGCGGATGACACCGGTGCTGGTGGACGTGACGGAGTTGAGGTCGCGCTCCACCGGGATTTTCCAGATCAGATCGGTGTTGGTGATGAACCAGTTGTTGTCGTCATGCGCGACGCCCTGGACGTTGTGGCTCCAGGAAGTCTCGGCAACGGGGTAGTGGCCGAGGAAGAGGTAGTAGGACTCGTAGGGTTGGGCGAGGGCGCAGGTCGCGACAGCGGCGGCGAACACCGCGGCAATCAAGCGGGCAAACCGGCCAAGAGGGTTCGTGTGCATGTGGGGGTCCTTTGAGTCGACGGTGCTGAGCCCGGCTCGAGGAGCGCAGGGGTGGGCGGCCGAGGCGGGCGGGGGCACTTACTGGAGGTTGACAAGCACAAGCACCAGCCCCCGGCCAGATTCGAGCCGCCCCATGGCTTTGCCGATCACGGCTCCATGGGCCCGGTCACGGTCGGAGGCCTTCATAGCGTGTCCCGGTGTGTCCGAGGTCGTAAGCATGTCGCCCGGCTCGATCGCGCCGCTGCCAGCGTCGCAATGCACGTAGACCCGCCCAGAGAGCGCGATCGCTGGCGCATCCTCATGCCCGGGCAGATTGCCGAGCACGGCACCGACGGAGAAGTTGTTCGCTCCGCTCACGACGCCCGCGACGCAGGGGTTATACGAGCCGCGAGCGACGCAGAGCTTGCCCGGGTTCTTGGTATCGATGGCGGCGAGCATGCCGGGCTCGAGCGTTTCGCTGGCCGGGAACTTCTCGGCGAGGTCGGCACCGGTGATCTCCAGCACGGGCATCTTGACAGCCCGGCCGGCAGCGGGCGTAATGAAGATGTCGCCTCCAGCGCGGGCGTTGATCATGGTCATGTGCGGGCTGCCTGGGGTGCCGTAGCCCATCCAGCCGGTCTCGGTTCCGCTGCCGTTCCAGAAGCCGACATAACCGGATTGGGTGCTGTTGCCCCCTGTGTCCTGCAGGACTATGACCGGACCCCCGCTCGGGATGCCGCCGAGCTTGGTAAGGTGCAGCTTGACCGCGGGGGAAGCCGTGCCGATGCCGAGGTTCCCGCCGTCGAGCTGAAAGTACGAACTGGTACCGCCGACACCGATCTGGGCGGAGGTGTTCGCGCTGTTGTTACCGCTGTGAAAGATGGCGCGTCTGATTCCAGTGGTATTGGTCTCCCGGAAGAAACGCACGGCAACGTCGCTGCTGCCGTTGACAATCTGCGGGTTGATGTCGATGAAAGAGATGGTGGCGGAAGAGACCTTGTTGATGCGCATTTGCCCGGCACTCTGGTCGTCGATCTGTGCGAAACTGGTGGCGATATCGTCATCCTGCAGGCGCAGCTCGGGTCGGTTGCCAAAGATGTGCAGCGGGCTTCCCGGCGTATTGGTGCCGATGCCGACGTTGCCCGCGTTGTCCACGGCCACCGCGCTCGCCGGCGCGCCATCTGGGGCGGAGAGCGCGTAGGCGAGATTCGCAGAGATCGCACGCGGCGCACCCGTGAGCGCTTGGCGCGGTGCAAGCGTCACGAACCCAGTCGTGTTCGAGCAGGCGAGCCCCGTGTCGGCCCGGGCATCGATCTGCAAGTGCCTCCCCGCAGCGTTTGCGAACTGCTGCCCGAAGTCGAGCGTGGCGGTGAACAGTCCGTTGGTCACCTGAACGTTCTCAAGGCAGATGGTCGCGCCCACTTGCGTCCCGGCGCTCGCGGCGTCAAAGAGGCGAAAACGCAGGTCAAAGAGGCCGTTGGCGCTGGTGCCGCCGTTCTTCAGGTCCCCTTGATAGGTAAACGCCGTGGATGGCGTCTGTGCATGGGCAAGCGCTGAGAGTGCGAGCATGCCGAGTACGGATGAGAGTGCGGTTCGCATGTTGACCTCCAGAGGCAGTCGGGCTGTGAGATGGGCTCAACCCATCAAGCGGAAGGCACAGCGAGCAAGCGCCACGATCGACCGAATTTCTTTGAAGTTCACCCGGGCAAGCGGGGGACACCGACGAGGATCGCCTGTGCAAATGGCTCATGGGGCAGGGGGAGAGGCGGACCGCTCCCGCGCTGGCAGACTGTCGAGCAGCCACGCGCGACCATCCGTGTCGGCATAGAAGAGACGCTTGCCGTCTGCGGAAAAGCGGGCAGTGTGGACGCCGCCGGACTTGTTCCGCATGGACAGGATCTGCCGTCCGGTGGCCGCATCCCAGATCCGGACTGTCCCGTCGAGCGAGCCGGTGACGATCCGTGTGCCATCGGCGGAGAAGCACCCGTCAAGAATCGAGAGCTCGTGACCCTCGAGCAGGAGTTCCTGCTCACCCGTCGCCTCATTCCAGATTCGCGCCGTGTAGTCGTTCGACGAACTCAGAATCCGCCTCCCGTCGACGCTGAAGCAGACGTGCAAGACATCGCTCTGATGACCCTTGAGGGTGCGAAGGAGCAGGCCCGACTCTGCATCCCACACGCGCACAGTCTTGTCCGCACTGCCCGTGACGATGCGTGTCCCGCTCGGGCTGTACGCCGCAGCATACACACCTTGAGTGTGCCCCTGAAGGGTGAGGAGTTCCTCGCCGGTCCGGGCCGCCCACACACGGGCTGTACCCAGAGATCCGGCGGACACAAAGCGCTCTCCGTCGGGCCGAAACTCCACACAGTTGAGGTTCTCGCTCTGCTCGGCAAAGACGCGCTCCTCGACTCCCGTCGCCACCATCCACGAGCGCAGTACACCGGACTCGGTCTGCGCGACGACCCTCGCGCCGTCAGGCGAAATCGCGCACCCCGCGCCCACGATATCGGCTCCTCCGAGTCTTCGTTCCGCACCGGTCTCGACGTCGATCAGCCGGATTCGCCCGTCCCCGCTCTCCAGCACAGTCCGCTGATCCGCGCTCAGCCGCATGAACGCGGGGTCGGCCATCGGAGTCCGCACAACGCTCTGGAGTGGATCGCGCCCCATCCGCCAGAAACGCACAGTGGTGTCCCCGCCGGTCATCACATGTTCGCCGTCCGGGCAGAACTCGGCGACCCATGGCGTTTCCACATGGCCGCGAAAGCACATCCGCTCAACCCCGCTTTGCGCATCCCATAGCCGCACGGTGTTGTCCCGTGAGTTCGTCAGGATCGACTCTCCATCGGGGCTGAACCTCGCACCCAGTGGAACGTTGGTATGCCCTTCGAGCTCGAGCACCATCCGCCCCGAGGCAATGTCCCACACTCGGGGCGGGCCGGAGAACGCCGTCGTCACGACGCGCGTGCCGTCGGGGCTGAATCCGGCGGCGATGGCCCCGGCGTCGTGCTTGAACCGCGCAATCGTGAGGCCAGAGCGCCGATCCCACACCACCACACTCCCATCGTGCGAAGCCGAAACCAGCCGCTCACCATCCGGGCTCCAGCGTAGGGCCATCACCATCCCATCCTGTCC
>JBQTIJ010000089.1:0-11600 GCA_052388255.1 Phycisphaerales bacterium | reverse complement strand
TCCCCAAGCAGATCACCGATGCGCTGACCCTTCGCGCCGATGCGGACCTTCCCGCTGACCTTGTGCAACGAAAGGAAGGCCAGGCCCCGCCCGAACCGCAGCGGCTGCTCACGGAGAACCTTGACCTTCAGTTGCAGGCCGGCTTGATGCTCCTGCAGTCGCGGGCCGTCTCGAAGGACCTCGCGCACGGCAAGTAATGCGATCGCGCGTTACCTTCGTTGGGCGAGAACAACCGCAGCGGCCTCACGCACCATCGGTGCCGATACCGCGTCATTGGCGATCTCGCTCAATCGAGCCCACACCACGCTGTCGTTGTGCTTGCGCTGCCAGTCTCCGAGGGCAAAGACGGCGTTGCGCTTGAGCATGTCGAGCCGAGCCCGTTTGAGTGCGGTCTGGCGGAGCTCTCGGGCGCGGTCCTCCGCTGTCCAGCCCAGCAACCCGAGCAGGTCGATCGACGCTGGCGCCCCTCGGCCCGGCCCTTGCACATGTGTCCCCGTCGATCGCGACCGTGGCCCGTTGTGCGGGCAGACCTCTTGGCAGATGTCACACCCGAAGATCCAGTCGCCCATCCCCGCGCGAAGATCCTCGCGCGGAAGTGCGCGTGATTCGATGGTGAGGTACGCGATGCACCGCGACCCATCGACGCTGTACGGCGTGATCGCTCCGGTCGGGCATGCATCAAGGCAGCGCGTACACGTTCCACAAGCATCGGTGACAACGCTCGAAAACGCCATTTCGATGGTGGTCAAAAAGCCACCGAGCACGAAGTACGACCCCTCCACCGGGTGGATGATGAGCGTGTGCTTGCCCACCCACCCGAGCCCCGCGCGTGCCGCGTGCTCGCGCTCCATGAACGGCGACGAGTCGGTGAACTTTCGGAACATCGCCCCCGGGTGCTCTCGCTCCAAAACCGCCGTCACGCGTGTGAGCCGGGCCTTGATCACGTCGTGATAGTCCGGCACCCGCGCATACCGGGCGATGCGCCCCCTTGGCACCGAGGTCGCTGGTCCATCCGCCTGCCCGTCGCTGTAGCGAAGCCCCACCATCACCACCGATTTCGCCAGCGGCAACTCCAACAGTGCGTTCTTGCGAATCGCCGCGCTGCGCGCCAGATACGCCATGCTCCCGTGCTTCCCCGCCTCCAGCCAGGCGTCCAGCTCCGCCCCGGTTGTGCTCGGCAGCGCAGGCCCCACCCCGCACAGGCCAAAGCCCTCAGCTCGGCAGAGCGCCATTGCCCGCTCCGCGGCTTGGCGGGGAAGTGACGCCATAGGGTCGCCCATCACCCACGGGCGTGAGTCGGCACGCGTGCTCCGAGGCCCGCAAAGAGGAACCGTGCACCCTCGGCCAGCACGCCCTCCGACGCCGGAAGTCCGGTGATCCAGGCGCGGTCATACTCGAAGATCACCGGCCCCTTGAAACCGATCGACGCCAAACGATCGAGCGCGGGCCGCACCGGCACGTTCCCCTCGCCCAAGCCGCAAGGAACACCGGCCTTGAGGTCCTTCACCCGGACCGACCACAACCGATCGCCCAGCACGTTGAAGGCCGCTTCCGGCGATTCCCCCGCGTGCTGACCTGCGGCCACGTTGTAACAGGCGCCCAGGAGCGGGCTCGCCACGGTGTCGATGATCCCCGCAAGTTCGCTCGACCGCATGAACGAACCGCCATTCTCAATCGCAACGCGCACGCCCGTGCGGTGTGCGTGATCCACAACCTTCGCGAGCCGGGCCGCGATGCGAGCCGCGGCGACACTGACCTTCTCCGTGGTTGCGGCCTCAAAGCCAAAGACCCGCACCAACGGGCACTCGATCGAGGCCGCAAGATCGATCGCCCGTTTGGCTTCCCGCACCGGCGCTTCGGGGTCGCCAAGAAGTTCGCCGACGACAGGAGGATTCATCCGGGCATCAAACCGCGTCCCGGTCGCGAGTGAGACCACGCCCAACCCTGACCGCTCCGCCATGCCCCGGATCTTGGTCGGGTCCGTGAGAGCAGGATCGCAGGCGAACTGGCGTGACCCATCGCCGAACGTTCGCAGCTCAACACCAAGGAACCCCCAGCGCTTGCCTGCATCAAAGACCGCCTCAAGCGGCCACTCCGGGCATGCAACAGTGCTGAAGGCAGGGGTGATCATGCCCAAGTGTACACGCCGGCCGCCCCAGCCCGGCACTCTGGCCACTCGGCACACCCGTGCCGGACGCGCGTCCGAGAGCCCGCCCCACGTGGCGGTTCCAACTCGCGGAAAGCACGCTTCGAAACAGGGGTTGATCGTCAGATCTTGGGGGTATGGGGAGCGGGTCGTGCGACAACGCCATGCACTTCGAACCGTGCTCCACGGCTTCTCGCTGGCCGCCATAGCGCTCGCCGCTGGCTGTGCCCAAGGCCCGCGCGAACGCTGGTTCGCAGCCCACGCCCGCCCGCACAATGGCCAAGATGGGGACCTGACCGTGGCCTGGTTCCCTGCTCTTGATGATCGCTCGACCGAACGCGGCTCTCGGATCGTCTCAGCCGACGACCTTCCGATCGGTCTCGGCCCCTGACGGACTTTCAACATCGCGCGGCGCAAGCGGAAGCACGACGGTGAATACCGTGCCCTTGCCGACTTCGCTGTGGACATCAAGTCGGCCCCCGTGCTCCTCCACCAGTCGCCGGGCCGTCGGCAGCCCGAGCCCCGACCCTCCCGCCTTGGTGGTGAAGTACGGGCTGAAGACCCGCCCCATGACCTCCGGCGTCATTCCGGGACCGGTGTCAATAACACTCACGCAGACGCCCGCCCCAGCGCGGCCTTTTTCCTCGACAGACCTTGTGCGAAGGATCAGTTCACCGGCGCTTCCCGGTCCGCTCGCTCCCTCCGAAGCGCGGGCCGGAGCCATGGCCTGCACAGAGTTGAGCATCAGGTTCAGCAGGGCCTGCTTGATCAGTTTGACATCAAACCGGGCCGAGAGCGTCCCCGGGGCCGCATCCATCCGCAGCCGGACGCCCTGCCGCTCTGCCTCTGGCTGGAAGAAGTCCACCAGTTCGCCCACCACCACGTTCATATCCGCCGCCTGAGGCGCAAGCCGGACCTGCCCAGCAAACTCCAGAAAGTCCTGCAGAACGCCCCGCAGCCGCTCTGCCTCGCGACGCAGCGCGCCGACCCGGTTTCCGAGCCGTCGCTTGTGATCCTGGTCAATAGCCAGTTCGTCGATCCCCTCCGCCAGCAACTGGGCGTTCAGGCCGATGGTCGAAAGCGGATTCTTGATCTCGTGGGCCAGGCCCCCCGTCATGGCGCCGATCTCGGCCATCCGCTCGGCCTGCCTCGCCCTTCGCTCGGCCGTGCGAAACCGCGCCATGGAGCGGCGCGACACCATCGACGCGACGACCGCGCCAACCAAAAGGCCGATTGCGACACCGATGAAGAGCCAGTACATCCGGCACAAGCGTACGGACGGCCCGCACCGCAACAAGGACCGGCTCAGTTCGGCGGCTCAACCACCCCAAGATCAAGCCCTGAAGCGGATGAATGCCGCCCACACTCCGGGCAACGGACCTCCCCGTTCTCGGGCGAGAGTCCGCGAAGGTCATACGTGCAGTGCACACACCGCGACGGCGCCGCCGAGGCCTTGCTGGCCTTGACGGTGGCGACATGGTGCCCGTCCGCATGGACGACCATCTGAGAGCGCAGCCCGAGCGTGCCGCCGGAGACCACACGGAACTCAACCGCATGGACCTTCCCCAGGGGGTCCGTCAGATCGGAGAAACACGACCGGCCAAAGAGCCCGGCAAAGGGCCGGTCCTGGACCAGCCGTCCATCGACCAGCAGTTGCTGCCCGCCAAAGTCGCCGTATCGCAGTTCGACCGCGTGCCCGAGGATGCTGGCTCGAAACGACGATGGCATGCCGCTCCTTCCCTATTCACTCTTCGTCGGCCCGCAGCTTCGCGACCACGCTGAAATCCTCGAGCGTCGTCGTGTCCTGCGTGATCTTCTCGACCCCGCTCGCGACATCGCGCAGCAACCTCCGCATGATCTTGCCGCTGCGCGTCTTCGGAAGCCCCTCGGCAAAGCGAATCTGATCGGGCTTTGCGAGTGCGCCCACCTCCTTGGCCACATGCCCTACCAGCTCCGCCCGCAGCGCATCGTCCGGCACCCGCCCCGGGTTCGCCCGGGCCCAACTGCTCTTGAGCGTCACGAACGCGCAGATGGCGCTCCCCTTGATCTCGTGCGGCACGCCCACCACCGCGGCTTCCGCCACCGATGAATGGCTCACCAGGGCACTCTCAACCTCCATCGTCCCCAGCAGGTGCCCGCTGACCTTGATCACGTCGTCGATCCGTCCCTGCACCCAGAAGTAGCCGTCCTCGTCGCGCCGTGCCCCGTCGGCCGAGAAGTACCACGGCGCGTCCGTGGCCGGGTCCTTCAGCCGAGCCCAGTAGTTGCTGATGAAACGCTCCCGGTTCCCATGTACGCCGCGGAGCATCCCCGGCCACGGCCGCCGAACACAGAAGAGCCCCCCCTGATTCGCCGGCAGTTCCTGCCCTTGCTCGTTCACCACCGCCGCATCGATCCCCAGCATCGGCAAGGTGCAGCTCCCCGGCTTGGTCGTCGTCACCCCGGGAAGCGGGGTCACGATGTGGCCCCCCGTCTCGGTCTGCCAATAGGTATCCACAATCGGGCACCGTCCCCCGCCGATGTGCGTGTGGTACCACATCCACGCCTCAGGGTTGATCGGCTCGCCCACCGACCCGAGGATCCGCAAGGACGAAAGGTCGTGCGCGGCGGGAAGCTCATGACCCCATTTCATGAACGTGCGGATGGCGGTGGGGGCGGTATAGAACTGCGAGACCCTGTGCCGCGCGATGATCTCCCAGAACCGGTCGCCAACCCCCGGAGACCCAGGCAACGCGGGGAAGTTCGGCGCACCCTCGTACATCAACGTGGGGACGCGGTTCATCAGCAGGCCATACACCACATACGAGTGGCCGGTCACCCATCCCACATCTGCCGTGCACCAGAAGATCTGCCCGGTGTCCGGCATCAGGTTGAAGGTCAGCCGCGCTGTCATCTGCACAAAGGCGAGGTACCCCGCCGTGGTGTGCACGATGCCCTTGGGTTTGCCCGTGCTCCCGCTGGTATAAAGGAGAAACAGCATCTCCTCGCTTCCCATCGCCGCGCAGGGGCAGGCACCCGTGCTCGCAAGTTCATGCCACCAGTGGAGCGCTGCGCCAGCGTGCCGATCCCCGGTCCGAAAGCGCTGGCTCGGCGGTGTATGGGCCGTTCGCCGCAGGACCACAACATGCTCAATCTGGTGGTTCTGAGCCGCGAGCGTGGTCGCCGCATCGAGAACATTCTTGAGCAGGGGAACCACCTCCCCCCGCCGGAACCCGCCGTCGGCCGTGATGATGACCCGGCTGTTCGCATCGACGGCCCTCTCGCTGATCGCCTGCGGGGCAAAGCCGCCGAAGATCACACTGTGGGCGGCGCCGATACGTGCGCAGGCCAGCATGGCGACCGCCAGCTCTGGAACCATCGGCATGTAGATCGTGACGACATCGCCCCGCTTCACGCCCAGGCGCAGCAAGGCGGAGCCAAGCCGGGCCGTCTCCCGCTGAAGTTCGCCATACGTGATGCGGCGAACCTCGGGCTCTGACGCATAGGCGGATCCCGACGACGGGTGACTCGTGCGCGGTCCGACCGGCTCACCCTCCCAGATGATCGCCGTTTCGTCCCCATGCCCCGACTGCACATGGCGATCTACGCAGTTGTAGCAGGCGTTGAGTTCACCCCCGACAAACCACTTGGCGTCTGGTGCCTCCCACTCCAGCACCTTGTCAAAGGGCCGGAACCAGTCGAGCCGCCCCGCCTCCTCGCGCCAGAACCCGTCCGGGTCGCCCACCGACCGCGCGTGGAGGGCCCGGTACTCCTCCATCGATCCGATGTGGAACCTCGAAAAACCAAGCGCGGCAGCCGGGGGCGGCGCGAAACGTCGCTGCTCGTTCAGGATGGAGTCGACCGTGGTCGAACCGGGGTCATTCACGGGGGTGTTCAAGGTCGAGACTCCCAGATCAAGGATGAAGAGTGGGGGGGTCGAGGGTGCATGCTATCTCCGCGCAGAAGCCGAGCAACGCTCGGCCTTTGCGGGCAGGCCCCCGTACCCTTCGCCCCTATGACCGGATCGATCACTCGTTGGACGGCCACGCTCATCCCCACCGCGCGCGAAGCCCCCGCGGATGCCGAGAGCCCTTCGCACGTTCTCCTCACCCGCGCCGGCTTCATCCGCAAACTCGGATCAGGGATCTACGACTATCTCCCGCTCGGCTACCGCGTCCTGCGCAAAGTCTCACAGATCGTCCGGGAGGAGATGGAGACCACCGCCAGCGCCGTCGAATGCCACCTGCCCGTGCTCATCCCCATCGAGATGTACTCGATCGGACCCGGCGGCGGCACCCGGCGCGACCGCGATTATGGCGACCTGCTCTTCAAAGTGACCGACCGCAAGGGCGCAACCGCCGCCCTCGGGCCGACCCATGAGGAACCCATCACGGAACTGATGATGGGCTCTGTGGCGTCGTACAAGCAACTCCCGCTCTCGATCTACCAGATCCAGACCAAGTTCCGCGACGAAGCCCGCCCCCGCAGCGGCCTGCTCCGCTGCCGCGAGTTCCTCATGAAGGACGCCTATTCCTTCCACATGCATGTGGAAGGCCCCGGCGGCCTGAACGAGACCTACGACCGCATGTACGCGGCGTACACCAACGTCTTCCGTCGCTGCGGGCTCTCCTTCACCGCCGTCGAGGCCGAGAGCGGTCCCATCGGCGGCTCCGCCAGCCATGAGTTCATGGTCAACGCCGAGAGCGGCGAGGACACCATCCTCAAGTGCCCCGCCTCCGGGTACGCCGCCAACGTCGAGAAGTGCGAGATCGGCACGCGCACCCGGGGCACGCTCACCGAAGCGCCCACCGGCGACCTTGCCGAGGTGCACACCCCCGGCCTCCCCGGCATCGACGAGGTCGGCAAGTTCATGAAAGTGAAGCCCGATCGGATGCTCAAGACGGTGGTCTTCAAGGTGCCCACGACCGAAGCCGCCGGGCAGCCAAGCACCGGCCCGCGCTGGGTCATCGCCGTTGTTCGGGGCGATCATGATGTGAACGAAGGCAAGGTCAAGGCCCTCGCTGGGGTCACCGCCATCACCCTGGCCGAACCCGCGGCCGCCAAGGCCGCCGGATTTGCCATCGGGTATGTCAGCCCTCGGATGGTCAACACGGTCGAACAGTCCTTGCTGCTCATCGATGCCGATGCGTCGCAGGGCGGATTCTGGGCCAGCGGGGCAGACAAGGCCGACCACCACGTCAAGCACTTCAACTGGCGGCGCGAGGTCGGCTCGATTCTGGACGATGCCGCGCGAGTCAGGGTCGGAGATGTTCGCAACGCCCTGGCCGGCGATCCCTCTCCGCGCTCGCCCGGCGCGAAACTGGAGACAGGGCGCGGGATTGAAGTCGGTCACATCTTCAAGCTCGGCACCAAGTACTCGGAGGCGATGGGATTCACCATCCTCGACGACAAGCAGGTCAAGCGTGCAGTCATCATGGGGTGCTATGGAATCGGCGTCAGCCGCACCATGGCCGCCTCTGTGGAACAGAACCACGATGCGAACGGCATCGTGTGGCCGATGGCGATCGCGCCCTATCAGGTGTTGATCACGCTCATGAAGCACGACGCCCCCGACCATGTGGCCCTCGCCGGCACGCTCGCCAAGGCCCTCGCCGACAAGGGCGTAGACGTGCTGATCGACGATCGTGACGAGCGGCCCGGCCCCAAGTTCAAGGACGCCGACCTCATCGGCATCCCCATCCGCATCACCCTCGGCGAAAAAGCCCTCGCGGCGGGCGCGGTCGAGTTCAAACGCCGCTCCGCCACCGACAAGGGTGAACTCGTCCCGCAGGATGCCGCCGTCGCCCACGTTCTGCGCGCCATCGCCGAATCCACCACCCGCTGAGGGGAATGCATGTTCACGCTCCGCGAGCCGATCGACGCGAAGGGGCTGGCCGAAGCCCGCGCGATCTTCGCCGAGTATGGCGCGAGCATCGCGACCGCCGCCGGGTGTTCCCTCGAGCATCAGGGGTTCGATGGCGAACTCGCCACGCTCCCCGGCAAGTATGCGCCCCCCTCGGGGGCGATCATCCTTGCCTACGAAGGGCCGGCGGTTCCCCCTGTAGCTCCACCGGTCGGGTGCGTAGCCCTCCGACCGCTCGCCGCCCTCGGGGACGGCGTCTGCGAACTCAAACGCATGTACGTCCGCCCTATCGCGCGTCGGCAGGGGCTGGGCCTGCTCCTCTGCCAAGCCATCCTCGAGCGTGCCCGGGTGGCGGGCTACACCCTCATCAAGCTCGATACCGATGCTGGCTTCCATGCCGCCATCACCCTGTATACCTCCGTCGGCTTCGTTCCCTGCACCCGCTACAACGACGACCCGATGGACGACACCCTGTGGTTTGAGATGCGCCTCTGATGGGAGCGACCCGATATGGCCAACATCAAGGCGGAACTCGATCGGATCGGCACTCTGCTGCGCAGCGGTCGGGCTGACG
This sequence comes from Phycisphaerales bacterium, assembly GCA_052388255.1. Lineage (GTDB taxonomy): Bacteria > Planctomycetota > Phycisphaerae > Phycisphaerales > UBA1924 > JAEUIX01. Next base: position 3,038 of record JBQTIJ010000089.1, on the reverse strand, counting down.
AGGCGGAGCATGCCTCCCGTCGCCTCCTCGCCAAAGCGCCGCAGGATGTCAACGCCGTCTCCCTCATGGGCTTCACGCTCCTCCGCGCGGGCAAGCCCGCCCAGGCGGAGTACTTCGTACGCCGCACCCTCGCGGCCCTTCCAGATACGCCGCGATCACACGTGAACTTGGCCAAGACTCTCTGGCTTCAAGCCAAGACCGACGAGGCCGCCCGTGTGCTCGAGTCCGCCTCCGCTACTTTCCCCGCCGACCCGGAAGTGGGGGAGTGTCTCGGCGAACTGTTGTTGACCCGCCAGCAGCCCGCCGCGGCTCTGGGCGTCGCCACCGCCGTGCTCTCAGCTCGGCCGGACCACCCGGGGGCGCTCGCCGTGTGGGCCAAGGCCCAGCAGCGCCTCGGCAACATCGAGCAAGCCCTCGCCGCACTCGCCCGCGCCGCGGCTGTCCGGCCCGGACGTGTGGACCTCATCGAGTCGCTCGCCTTCATGGAGCAGTACAACCCGGCCGTCACGGCCCGCTCCATCTTCGAGGCACATCATCGGTGGGGGAAGGCCCTTTGCGCGATCGTCCCGATGCTCCCCCAACGACCCCTTTCCGCACCGGGGGCACCCCTGCGGGTAGGGGTGATTTCGCCTGATTTCCGTCGTCACGCCGTAGCAAGCTTCACCATGGCGTTCGTCCGGCATTGCCCTGCGGACATCGACCTCACCTGCTACAGCGTGGTGGACGTCGAGGACGAGGTGACAGCGCAGTTCCGTTCAGGACGGGCCGCGTGGCGCTCGGTCGCTTCGCTTGATGATGACGCCCTCGCGGCCCGCATCGCCGCAGATCGGATTGACGTGCTGATCGATTTGGCGGGCCACACGAACAACGACCGCCTCCGCCTTTTCGCCATGCGTCCGGCCCCGGTGCAAGTGACGTACGTCGGCTACGCCGGCACCACCGGCCACCCACGCATCGACGCCCGCATTGTCGATGAAGTCTCGGACCCACCCGGCAGCGAGGCCGACAACGCTGAGACGCTGATTCGGATCGCGACCCCGCACCACTGCTACGCGCCGTATGAGCCACCGCCACCGGTCGCAAGCGCACCGTGCCTTGCGAACGGCCATGTCACCTTCGGGTGCTTCGGTGGCGTCATCAAGATGAACCGGCCCCTCCTTTCTCTGTGGAGCCGACTGCTCGCCGCACTCCCGAGCGCACGCCTGCTCATCAAGCATGGTGCCTCCACAGAGCCCGAGGCCGTTGAAACACTCCGGGGCCGCTGCGTCTCCGCCGGCATCCCGGCTGATCGCCTCACCATCATCACGGCCGCCGCCACGCACACCGAGCACCTGCGTGCGTATGCCCACGCCGATATCGCGCTCGACACCTACCCATTTACCGGCGCGACGACGACCTGCGAAGCCCTCCTCATGGGGCTCCCGGTCCTCACCCGCCCCGGCCCCACCCATGCCTCTCGCATGGCTGCGTCCATGCTCACAGGCCTCGGCCATCCGGAGTGGATCGAGTGCACCGAAGATCGCTACATCGCCCGCGCCGTTTCCCTCGCCTCCGATATTCCCGCGTTGGCCCGGCTCCGCGAGGGGCTGCGCGCGAAACTCCTCGCATCCCCCCTCTGCGACGCGCCAGCGCACGCCAAGCACTTCGCCGCCGCGCTCCGTGAGGCCGTTGAACTCGTCCGCCGCCGCACCCGATGAAGGAACCCTCGCGCCGGTTCGTGAAGCACCCCGCGACGGGTCGATGATCCTCAGAACCTCATGCCCCCTCCTGGCCCCACTCCGGATCCCTACCGACCCGCCACGCCAACACCTGGTCAGCGCGGCCCGCGGGCTCGGGCATTCGAACTCCTCGAGGCCGACGACCTTCCCGGAGCAGAACGGGCCGCCCGCGGGATCCTTCGGGCCGCCCCCCAGGATCCGGACATGACCGCACTGCTCGGGTACATCCTTCTGCGGCAGAAGCGCTGGGCCGAGGCCGAGTACTTCGTCCGTCGCACCGCCCAGTTCACGCCGGAGGACCCATCATGCGACGCGAACTTGGTGCAGGTGTTGACTGAACTCAACCGAGCCGCGGAGGCACTCCCTGTCGCCGCTCGCCGTGCCGCCCGGTTTCCGGATGATCCAGACGCAACGCTCATCCACGGACTGACCCTGGCGAGACTTGGCCGTCATGCCGAAGCACTCGCGGTCTTGAACCCAGCGCTCGAGCGCTGGCCGGACCATGACGGTCTGCTCCTTGCTGTCGGCAGCGCCCACCACTCACTTGCGTCGGTCGATCGGGCGATCCCATTCCTTCGCCGCGCCGTCGCCCTCCGCCCCGACGACATCGGTCTCCGCCAGATCCTCGCGATCGCCCTGCAGTACGACCCCGCCAGCACGCCCGCCGCCATTCGCCAAGCCCATGAGCAGTGGGGGCGCCTCGCCCATATGCGCTGGCCCGCACTTGCCCCGACCCCTCTCCCAGACCCCGATGGTCCCCTCCGTATTGGCCTCCTCTCCCCCGATCTCCGCGGCCATGCCGTGGCCTGTTTCCTGCTCGCGCTCCTTGCCAAGCCCATCCCCGGCATCGCTTTTTACGGGTACAACATCGCGACCAAGGAAGACGCGATCTCCGCCCGGCTCCGCGCGGGGTGCGCTGGCTGGGTTCATGCGGTGAACCCCAAAGTCACCGCGATGGCCGAGCGGATTCGTGCAGACAGGATTGATGTCCTCATCGACCTCGCCGGTCACACCAACGTGAGCCCCGTCGCCGTCTTCGCGATGAAGCCCGCGCCAGTCCAGGTGTCGTACATCGGGTATCCGAGCAGCGTCGGGCTCTCGACCATCGACGCTCGGCTCGTCGACATCATCACCGATCCACCCGGCAGCGAACCGCACTGCATCGAGCGGCTCGCACGCATCGAAGCACCCTTCCTCTGCTACACGCCCCTCGAGGAACTTCCGCCCGTGGAGCCCCCGCCCTGCACCCTCGATCCAGACGGCGCGGTCACCTTCGGCACTTTCGGCTCCTGCCTGAAACTCACCCACGCGCTCTTTCAA
>JBQTIJ010000088.1:0-1580 GCA_052388255.1 Phycisphaerales bacterium | reverse complement strand
GACGGAGGCGACGAGGGCCTTGAGTTTCTCGAATGCTTCCACGTGGATCCTCCTTGAACCCCCAAAGGGGCACAGTTGGCGGGGCGATGGGCGTTATCCCCGCGTGAAGATCATAGGTAAAGTCCGTCGCCGGGCCGAAGGGCGGGAGGTGTTTCCCGATCGGCTCCCGAATCGGGGCCGCGCGGCGGCGGGCGGGGGGGGTGTCGGCGGGAGAGGGGGTGGGCCTCCAACCATGGAGGATGCGAAGCCATAAGAGCGTGTTGATCGGCGGGGTGGTCTGGCTGTTGGCGGCGGTGGTGTGCGGGCGCGGGGCGCTCGGGCAGGGGTATATCTGCGCGGAGGGGGGCGGGAGCTTTGCACGCCCTGAGTGGAGCGGGCCGGTGGTGGCCTGGATGGTCGAAAAGGGGCAGAAGGGGAATGTGGTGATCCTCGGTGCGCCGACCGAACGAGGTGCGGCGGCGGAGGGCGGCGGCAGTGGCGAGCCGGAGCCGGCGGCGGGTGGCGGCGGGCCGGATGCGATGATGCAGCGGTTTCTTGACGCGGGCGCGGCGACGGTGTTTGACATGCGTCCAACGCGCGAGGCGGCGGAGAGCGACCGGGTGGTGAGGGCGGTGCTGGGCGCGAAGGTGGTGTTCATGCGCGGGGGCTCGCAGACGCGTTACATCGAACTGTGGAAAGGGACGCGGCTCGAAGCGGCGATCCGCGAGGTGTTCAAGGGTGGGGGCGTGGTGGGGGGCACGAGCGCGGGGTGCGCGGTGCTGGGGGAGATCATCTATGACGCGGCGGGTGGTTCATGCTCGGCCCAGGATGCGCTCACAAATGGGCGGACGAAGAAGGTGAGTTTCGTGTCGGATTTCCTGGGGTTTGCTCCGGGCGTGCTGTTTGATACGCACTTCACAGAGCGGGCCCGGCTGGCGCGGCTGGCGGTGATGCTCGGTCGGTGCGAGGCGGAGCTTGCCCGGCAGGTGTTGGGGATCGGGGTGGACACGCGGACGGCGCTCTGCATTGACCCCGACGGGACGGCGGAGGTGCGCGGGACGGGTGCGGTGACGGTGCTGGCGCTGACGGCGGAGTCGCGGATCGCGCTGCCGGAGGGGAAGCCGCCGCTGGTGACGCATCTGAGCCAGGTGCAGATGGTGGCAGGGCAGCGGTATGACCTGAAGAAGCGGATGCTGCTCACGCTGCCGCCGGTGGTGGGTGAGCGGGCGGCCCTGGACCGTGCGGAGCGCGACCGGGCGGCGTCGGCGTCGGGGCGGGAGTTCAAGACGCTGACGATCCGCGGGGATGCGCTGGCCGATAGCGAGGCGGGGCAGTGGCGTGCGGTGGACCTCGACGATGCCGAGGCGCTCTGGCTGGGGCGGGTGCGGTTGGCGCCGGGGGAGGGGCGGCTGCGCTCAACGATCGTGCAGACCCGGAGCTTTGAGCCCGGTGACTTTCTGCAGAATCGGGTGGGGGGCGTCTTGTGGGCGCTGGCGAGGCGGCCGGGGATGCTCGGAGTGTGGGTCTCGCGCGTGATCCTACTGGGGATCAAGCAGATTTGTGTGATGCGGTTCGAGGTGGATGAAGATCCGGATACCGCG
>JBQTIJ010000087.1:0-19155 GCA_052388255.1 Phycisphaerales bacterium | reverse complement strand
TCCACTTGTGCCGGCAACGATCGCGGACGAGTTCGTGCGGGGGTTGATCGGCGCGGACTTCATGTAGTCCTGGCCGAGCAGACCCTGGGCTGCGGGATCCGCGCCTGTCGGGTCACCCCAGCCGCCTGCGAGCACGCCGAGGAAATCGGGGCGGGCACCGTTGTTCTTGACCCGGTAGAGCTCAATCTGGCTCCGGATCGTCTGCAACTGGGTCTGAACGTTGCCGACCTGAGCGTCCTCGCTCGCCTTGGTGAACTGCGGCACCACGATCGCGGCAAGAATGCCGAGGATCACCACCACGATCAGAATTTCGATCAGGGTGAAGGCCTTTGACTTGGACCATCGATTACGCATGCACGTGCTCCTTCGCTGTGCGAACCTTGCCGACCCTCTCCCCCGGTTGACGCGTCCGGGACCGGAACGGGCGTACTCCAACGCCCGCGGTGGCGAGGCCGCCTTTGTGGGCACCGGGAGTATCGACGTCCGGGGCCCTGCCGTTCACGACGCATGCCCGAGGCCGCGCGGCCCCGACGGGCTGTAACGGATAGCGAGCGTGCGCGGATGTTTGAGGACCCGCGGTCACGGGTTCAGGGACCTTGGCCCGGCCATCAAGGGGTGCTTCGCGGATCGGGTGCCGAGGAGCGGTCAGTCGATGCTGAAGTGGTGCCGCAGGCGGGTGAGGATTGCGCCCACGGTGTGGGCCACGGACTGGCTGCCGATATCCACGATCTCGTCCGCAAGCGACTCATAGAGCGGCCCGCGCTCGGCCAGAAGCTGCTCGATCTCCGCGAGGGGGTCGGAGCCCTTCACCGGCGGCCGGGTCACAAGATCCGTGCGCGCCAATCGCTCGCGCAGGGTTTCAGGACGTGCCCGGAGATAGACCACCGCAGCGCACGCCGTCGCCTGGGCCTGGCGGATCAGGCCTGCCGCGCCGGGGGCGGTGGGGGTGCCGCCGCCGAGGGCGACGACAAGGTTCTCGTCGCTGAGCGTCTGCCGGAGGGCCCGCGTTTCGGCCTCGCGGAAAGTCTGCTGTCCGTTCACCATCCATGCCTCCTGGACGGTCGCGCAGTTGAGGAGGGAGCAGGTGATGGGGTCAAGATCGACCCAAGTGCGACCGAGTGCGCTGGCCACCCCGGAGGCGACGGATGACTTCCCGGACCCACGGAGCCCGATGAGGAGGATCGCGCAGTGGGAGGGTGCTCGCCACCCCGCGGCCAAGGGGTCGGGGGGAAGGCCACAAGGTGGTTCGCCGGATGGGCTCACGAGAGCTCTCGCCGCACCCGCCCGCCGGGGCAGGGAAGTGACCCCGGCGCAATGACTCGCCGAGTCCGGCCCGACGATCCGGGCGCGGCACGGGGTCATGGTAGCGTTGCGCGATCCTGGCCTGCTGGCCGATCAGGCCCGGGACTGGTAGGAGCCGTCGGAGGTCGAAATTCGGACGGTTTCGCCGATGCTGATGAACTCAGGAACACGGGCCTTGAGCCCGGTCTCGAGCTCGGCATCCTTCTGGACGTTGGTCGCGGTTCCGTTGCGGACGCCCGGCGGGCAGTCCTTAACGGTCAGTTCGACCGACGCGGGGAGCTCGACCTGGATGGGGCGACCGTCGTGCAGCATGACCACACAGGTGGCGTTGGGCCGCAGGTAGAGCAGCGTCTCACCAAGCGTGGAAGCGCCGATGGTGATCTGGTCGTAGTTCTCAGTGTCCATGAAGACCCCGTCCTTCCCCTCGGCATAGAGGAACTCCATGGGGCGACGGTCGATATCGATGACTTCAAGGTCGTCGTTCGAGGCGAGCCGCTTCTCCAGGATTTGGCCGGTGAGAACGTTGCGGATCTTGATCTGGATGAACGCGCGGAGGTTGCCGGGCGTGCGGTGATCGAAGTTGGTGATGACGAACAGCTTCCCGTCCATCTTGACGCCATAGCCGGGGCGGAGATCGGTGGCCTTCATGCGTGAATCCTCGGAACAGTGACTTCAGTCAGGGGAGACAATGGGCGGCCGACCAAGCGCTGTCGCGGCCGGGGTTGGACATTGGCGAACTCCAGTCCGTCGGCCAGCGGGAGCCGTGCAGTTGCACAGAAGCCGCGGGTTTACTTGAGCTTGAAGGTGCTCTTGAAGGCCTTGACGGCTTCATCGAGCGGTTTCTCGACGGCCTTGATGTCCCGCTTGGCGGCGAGTTCATCGCGAACGGGCTTGCCGGATGTGGTCATGTACTCGAGCAGGCCCTTCTCGAACGCGCCGACGCTGCTCACGGGCAGGTCGTCCATATGGCCCTTGCTGGCGGCGAAGATGGAGATGACCTGGTCGATGACATTCATCGGGACATACTGGGGCTGCTTGAGGAGTTCAACCATGCGGGCACCACGGTCAAGCTGGCGCTGAGTGGCCTTGTCGAGTTCTGTGCCAAGCTGCGCGAAGGCCTCCAGTTCGCGGAAGGCCGCAAGGTCGAGCCGCAGGGAGCCGGCGATCTGCTTCATGGCCTTGATCTGGGCGTTGCCACCGACGCGGCTGACCGAGATACCGACGTTCACGGCGGGGCGCACGCCCGCGAAGAAGAGTTCCGGCTCGAGGTAGATCTGGCCGTCGGTGATGGAGATGACGTTGGTCGGGATATACGCCGAAACGTCGCCTTCCTGTGTCTCGATGATCGGGAGCGAGGTGATGGACCCGCCGCCGTTGTCATCTGAGAGCTTGGTCGCACGTTCCAGCAGGCGGCTGTGGAGATAGAAGACGTCGCCGGGATAGGCCTCGCGCCCGGGGGGGCGCTTGAGCAGCAGCGAGAGCTGGCGGTAGGCCACGGCCTGCTTGGAGAGGTCGTCGTAGACGCACAGAACGTGCTTGGGGTTCTTGCCCTGCTTGCCCTGCCACATGAAGTACTCGGCCATGGCGGTGCCCGAGTCGGGGGCGACGTACTGGAGTGGAGCAGCGTCCGAGGCCGAAGCGTTCACGACGATGGTGTAGTCCATCGCGCCGGCCTTGCGGAGCGTCTCGACCGTGCCGGCGACCGTGGACTCTTTCTGCCCGACGGCGACATAGATGCAGACCACCGCATCCGGGGTGCCCCAGTACTGCTTCTGGTTGATGATGGTGTCGAGGGCGACGGCGGTCTTGCCGGTCTTGCGATCGCCGATGATCAACTCGCGCTGACCCTTGCCGATCGGGATCATGCTGTCGATGGCCTTGATGCCGGTCTGCAGCGGCTGGGTGACGGGTTGACGCTCGGCGATGCCGGGGGCGATGATGTCGACCTTGCGGTATTCGGTTGCGTGGACCGGGCCCTTGTCATCGATGGGGCGACCGAGGGGATCGACCACTCGTCCGAGGAGGGCCTCACCGACCGGGACTTCGAGAAGGCGACCGGTGCCCTTGACAAGGTCACCCTCCTTCACGGAGAGGTAGTCGCCGTAAATGACCGCGCCGACGGTGTCGAGTTCAAGGTTGAAGACCTGCCCCATGACGGTGCCGCCCGCCGACTGGAACTCAAGAAGCTCGCCGGCCATCGCCTTCGAAAGCCCGTACACCCGGGCGATACCGTCACCGACCTCGACCACGCGCCCGACTTCGGAGACCTCGAGCTGGGTCGAGAACTGCTCGATTTCGCGCTTGATCACGGAGGCGATTTCGTCGGTGCGGATCTTCACGGGGAGGATTCCTTGGAGGGTCCAAAAAACGGGAGTCGTGAGGGTAGGTTCGGGGGATCGAAAGGGCAAAGGCCATAGGGGCCAAAGTCGGGGATTTGGGGCACCCTCGGGGGCTGACTGGTGGTGGCACACTTGCGGAACGTCCACAACGGGTAGGGGGACTGACGGTGCCCACGAACGCCTCTCCGCCCGCGCCGCGTGGACCGCCGGGGTGGGGCGGGGCGAGACGACATTGGCGCGCCGGTTCTGCGGCCTTGGTACGCTTTGGCCATGCCCAACACCGTGCGACTCCACCGCGTTCTTCGTTGTCCTGCTGACCGGCTCTACCGGGCCTTTCTTGATCCGGCCGCGCTGGTGAAGTGGATCGCCCCGCACGGCTTTACCGCCACGGTTCACAGCATGGATGCGCGGGTGGGGGGCGGGTACAAGATGTCGTTCACGAACTTCAATACGCAGCGGTCGCACTCGTTCGGGGGGCGCTATGTGGAACTCAAGCCGGGAGAGTTGATCCGGTATACGGACGCCTTTGACGATCCGAACCTTGCGGGCGAGATGAAAGTGACCATCACCATGAAACCCGTGCTCTGCGGCACGGACCTCACGGTCGTTCAGGAAGGCCTTCCGGAGACGATCCCGGTCGAGTACTGCTACGCGGGATGGCAGGAGTCTCTGGGCATGCTGGCGGCACTGGTCGAGCCGGCCATCCCCTGAGAGCCGTGGCGGGCCGACCGAAACTGGCGCGCGCGGACTGCCAAGAATCGGCCATGACCCACGCACCCGGCACATCACCATCCACCACGAGCTCGGCCGAGGTCGAGTGGACCGAGCCACCAAAGTGGCCGACGGTGGTAGGTGTCATCAGCATCATTCTCGGCTCTTTGTGGACACTCTGCGGACTCTGCGCTCCGTTTGGCCCGATGATCGCCGCGAACGCCGCGCCCGGGCAGGAGCTCCCGCCCACCATGCGGTTTGGGACGGTCATGTGGGTCTGCTTTGCGACCGGCTGGATCTCTGCGATTGTCCTGCTCGCGGGCGGCATTCTGTGTCTTCGTCGTCGGATCGTCACCCGGTGGCTGCACCTGGCCTACGCGCTGCATGCCTTCATCGTGACACCCATTACGACCTACTACCAGCTCGAGGCCCAGTCGCGCATGAAGGCGTGGGCGGCGGCGAACCCCAAGAGTCTCTTCGCGGCGGGTGCCGACCAACCCGGTGTCGAGGCGATCGCGGTGATGGGTGCGGTGGTTGGGGTGGTCCTGTCGCTGGCGTACCCACTCTTCGTGGCGTTCTGGTTCGGCGTGTTCAAGCGCACTCAGGAGTCGATGCTGATGTCCGCGCCGCCCAAAGAGGACTGAACGTCCTCAGCCCCCGATCGCGGACATTGTCCGGGCGGGCTGCACAAACCCAGCGGCGCTGATGCCGTGGCCCGCCTGCTTGGTCCAGGTTGCATCGATCAGAAACCGCTCGATCGCTGATGTCGGAGCGCCGCCCGACTGCCGCAGCAGTGGGCGCACGTCAAACTCGCTCGTGGAGAAGAGGCAGGGACGGACCTTGCCGTCGGCGGTGATGCGCAGCCGCGAACACGCGCCGCAGAACGGCCGGCTGACCGGTGCGATGATCCCGACGCGCGCATTTGACGCTGGCTGCTGCTCGAAGCGATATGTCAGCGATGTGCTGCTCGGCTCATCCCTGCCGATGAGCCGCAGCGGGAGCACCGCCGACACGGCCTCGACGATCTCCGACGCGGGCACGAGTTTGGCGGGCTCCCACGCGCGGGCGGAATCAAGGGGCATGAACTCGATGAAGCGCATCTCAATGCCACGGTCAAGGGCAAGCCGCGCGAGCGGGACCAGCTCGGGCTCGTTCTCGCCTCGGACGACCACGGCGTTCACCTTCACCTGCGAATAGCCCGCAGCGAGCGCATCGTCGATGGCGCGGACAACTGTGCCCGGGTGAACCGGCGAGCGGGTCATCCGCGCGAACCGTGCAGGGTCGAGCGCATCGAGACTGAACGTGAGGCGTCGCAGACCCGCGCGGCGCCAGTCCTTCAGGTTCGAGGGCGTGCAGTGGGTGCCGTTGGTTGTCATCGCCAGGTCGTCGATCGGCAACCGCGCCAGCCGCTCGAGCAACGCCGAGAGGTCCCGATAGAGCGTCGGCTCGCCTCCAGTGACGCGGATGCGGCGGACTCCCGCAGCGCACGCGGCCGCGGCGACGGCGACCATCTCGTCGGTCGTCAGGAGTTCCGGGGCATCGATGAACCGGACGTCCGGCTCCATGCAATAGGTGCAGCGGAAGTTGCAGCGGTCGGTGATGGAGAGGCGGAGATCGGTCACTGACCGCCCGTGCGAGTCGACGAGACGCCGCTCAGTGTGCGGCGCGATCGCGGGCCCGGAGGCACATGCCTCTTTGCCGAAGATGGGGAGCGAGCGTCCCATAGGGGTCAGGCAAGGGTACTCCGCGCGTGCCGTACACTCGGACATGAAGCGTCTGACAGCGGGCGGGGGGTTTCCTGCCATCTGGTACACCGTCAAGCAGGCCCGGGCGGCGGGGGGACTCCTGCGGATGCTGCGTGCCATGACCAGCCGCAACGCCTGCAAGACCTGTGCGCTCGGCATGGGTGGCCAGCAGGGCGGGATGACCAATGAACTTGGCCGGTTCCCGGAGGTCTGCAAGAAGTCGGTGCAGGCGATGGCGGCGGACATGCAGGGCGCGATCCGGGAGGGGTTCTTCGACGAGTTTGGATTCGATCAGCTCAGTCGTTTCACGCCCCGGGAGCTCGAGAACTCGGGCCAGCTGGCTACTCCATTGATCGCCCGGCCCGGTGAACGAAGTTTTCGCGTCATCGGGTGGGACGAGGCACTGGCGGAGACGGCGACGGCCATGGGGGCAACGACGCCGGATGAGTCGTTCTTCTATTTCAGCGGCCGGTCGAGCAATGAGGCGGCGTTCCTGCTGCAACTGGTGGCCCGGCTGTACGGCACCAACAACATCAACAACTGTTCGTACTTCTGCCACCAGGCAAGCGGCGTGGGCCTGCGTTCGGTGACGGGCACGGGCACGGCGACCGTCACGCTTGAGGATGCCGATCGTGCGGACCTATTGGTGCTCATCGGCGGCAATCCGGCGAGCAACCACCCGCGGCTGATGCGCACGATCATCGACCTGAAGCGCCGGGGTGGTCGCGTGATCGTGATCAACCCGCTCCGCGAGCTTGGGCTGGTGCGATTCAAAGTGCCTTCTGACCCGCTGAGTCTGCTCTTTGGCAGCACGATCGCGGACGAGTATGTCCGACCGCATATCGGTGGGGACATGGCACTGCTCTATGGGGTGGCCAGAGTGCTGATCGAGCGCGGGCAGGTCGATCGTGCGTATGTCGAGCGGTTCACGCAAGGGGTGGAGGAGTTTGAGCGTGCGGCGCGCGCGTACCCGTGGGAGGAGATCGAGCGGCGGTCGGGCGTGGGTCGGGCCGAGATCGAACGCATCGCGACGATGCTCGCGGCGAGCGAACGGACGCTCTTCGCGTGGACCATGGGAATTACGCACCATGAGCATGGCGTTGAGAACGTGCAGATGATCGCCAATGTGGCGCTCCTGCGCGGTATGGTCGGCCGTCCGGGGTGCGGTCTGCTCCCTCTCCGCGGCCACAGCAACGTGCAGGGCATCGGCTCGATGGGGGCTGTCCCGGACCTGAAGTGGCCGGTGCTGAAGGCCATGCAGGAGCGCTTTGGCGTGACGCTGCCGACCGCGACGGGGCTGGACACGCTGGGGTGTGTGGAGCGCGCCGGAGCAGGGCGCATGCGCTTTGCGCTCCACCTCGGGGGGAACCTCTTTGGTTCATGCCCGGATTCCGCCCGCGCGACCGAGGCACTTTCGAAGATCGACACCACGGTGTTCCTGAGTACCACGCTCAACACCGGGCATGTTCACGGTCGTGGACGGACATCGATCATTCTGCCGGTGCTGGCCCGGGATGAAGAGCCCGAGCCGACCACGCAGGAGTCGATGTTCAACTACGTGCGGCTTTCTGAAGGGGGGAGGCCGCGCCACCGTGGGCCGCGCTCGGAGGTGGAACTGATCGCGGCGCTCGCCCGTGCTGTCCTTGGGGACCGGACGCCTCTTGACTTGGCCGCGATGCAGAGCACCAGCACCGTGCGTGAGCACATCGCCGCCATCATCCCCGGCTATGCACCCGCCCGCGATATGCACCGGAGCGGGCGCGAGTTCGTCATCGATGGTCGCGTCTTTCATGAGCCGGTTTTCAAGACCGAGTCAGGCCGGGCCCGCTTTCATGCGCCGGCACTCCCCGCCCTTCGTGGGGAGGATCAGCCCGGCACCCTGCGACTCATGACCATTCGCTCGGAGGGGCAGTTCAACACCGTGGTCTATGAGGAGGAGGACATCTACCGCGGCAACGAGCGCCGCGATGTGATCATGCTCAGCCCGGAGGACATGGCCGAGCGCGGCCTGAAGAGCGACGATGTCGTGACGGTCTCGAGCGAGGTCGGCCGGATGGAGGGGATGCTGGTGCGCCCTGCTGAGATCCGGGCTGGCAACGCGGCCATGTATTACCCCGAGGCGAACGTGCTTGTGCCTGATGGGGGAGCGGATCCAAAGAGCCGCACTCCAAGCTTCAAGAATGTGCTCATCCGGATCGAGCGGTCGCGACGGTTGGCCGTGCTTGCTTCAGGCCATTGATGCCGACACGCGCCGAGCGCAGATACCTACGACCTCGATCGCGCTTGTGACCTCGTCGGCGGTCGTTTCTCGAGAAAGCGAGAACCGCACCGATCCGTGCGCCAGTTCGGGCGGCACGCCCATTGCGAGCAGCACCGGTGAGGGATCAAGCGACCCGCTTGAGCATGCCGCCCCCGCGCTCGCCGCCAGACCCCGCTCGCTCATGGCCAGCAGCAGCGCTTCCGCCTCAAGGCGAGGAAAGGCGATGTTCGTTGTGTTGGGGAGACGCGTGTGGGGCTCAATCGGCCCGTTGATCAAAGTGCCGGGGACTGCGGCGAGCACACCCTGCTCGAATCGGTCGCGCAGCTCGGCGACAGCATCGCGCCCTCGCGGGTCTGCAAGCCAGGCGCTCGCGAGCGCGGCGGCAACGCCCGCGCCCACGATCCCTGGAACATTCTCGGTGCCGCCGCGGCGCTCGCGCTCCTGCACGCCGCGAAGCAAGGGCACGATGCGCGTGCCGGCGCGAGCCCAGAGCACGCCCACGCCCTTGGGGCCGTGGAACTTGTGGGGGGAGAATGTCAGAAGGTCCGGCACGACGCCGATCCCGACGTGCAGCGGCATTTTGCCGACCAACTGGGTTGCGTCGCAGTGAAAAGGCACACCGCGGGAGCGGCAGAGGGTTGCGATTTCTTCGATCGGCTGGATCGCGCCGGTCTCGTTGTTGGCCCACTGAACGCTGACGAGGGCGAGCGAGTCGTCGATGAGGGACTCCACGGTCTCCAGCCGCACCACGCCCCTGCGATCGAGCGGGATCGACACGACCTCGATACCCGTCGCCCGCGCCATGTGCCAGGCAAGGTCGCGGACGGCGGCATGCTCAACGGCGGTGGTGAGCAGGCGGCGTTTACGGGAACCGGCGAGCGTGCCGCGGATCGCCAGGTCGATCGCCTCTGTGCCGCCCGACGTGAAGGTGATTTCGCGCGGGTTTGCGCTGATCAGGCCGGCGACAGCGGCGCGGGCCAGCTCAACGCGCCGGCGGGCCTCCTGGCCCGGCCGGTGAACGCTGGAGGGGTTGTGCCAGCCAGTTTCGAGGGCCTCGCGCATCGCCGCCACAACCTCGGGCGCTGGCCTCGTCGTGGCGTTGTTGTCGAGGTAGATCACCCCTCATGCTATCGGCCGGCGGTCATCCGCGCGCGATCTCTGCACCTTGTTGCGCCGGGCAATCTACACTCCGTCGATGGCCGCCGCCAAGCCCAAAGCCCGCACCTCCGCCCGGCGAGACCCCGTCGCCGCCCTCTGGCCGCACATGCACCTGCTCGGGGTCCAGGGGATGCCCGCCTCGCAGTTGCGGGCGGTGCTCGCACGGGCCCGCCACTATGAGCCCGAAGGGCAGCGGGCCGTGACGCCCGCACGAGAGACGGCGGGGCGCGTGCTTGATGTGCTGCGGGGGGTGACCGTTGCCAACCTGTTCTTTGAGGATTCCACGCGGACCCGCATGAGTTTCTCCCTCGCGGCCCGCCGCCTCGGTGCCCATGTGGTGGACCTCACAAGTTCTGACTCCAGCGTCAACAAGGGCGAGACCATCCGTGACACCGCGGCGAATGTCGCGGCGATGGGTGTCGATGCCATGGTGGTCCGCCATCGAGCGAGCGGTGCGGCCGCATTGGTGGCCCGCGCGGTGGGGGCCACATGGGGCACCTGCGTGGTGAACGCCGGTGACGGCAAGCACGAGCATCCGACCCAGGGGATGTTGGACTCGTTCACCATCAGCGAGTGCTTTGGACGGCTGGAGGACTTTGACCTCTCCGGGCTGAAGATCGCGATCGTGGGCGACGTGGCGTCTTCGCGGGTCGCCCGGAGCGATATCGCCGCCATGACGACGCTGGGCGCAGAGGTGATCGTGGTCGGCCCGCCGCACCTTGCTCCACCCTCCTTGAGAGTGCTCGGATGCGGCGTGTGCCATGACCTTGACGAGGTCATCGATCGTGTTGACGCGGTGAACGTGCTGCGGATCCAGTTTGAGCGTGCCGGGGGCGGTGGCGGCGGCCCGGGGGAGAGGGTCGGGGGCGCAACGCTCGCGAAGGCACCGAATGTTGTCTCGTCGGTCCGCGAGTACGCCGAGCTCTATGGCCTTTCGCTCCGCCGGGCGGAGCGCATGAAGAAGGGGGCGGTGATCCTGCACCCGGGCCCGATCAACCGTGGCGTGGAGATGACCGCGGCGGTGGCTGATGGCGATCGGTCGGTCGTTCTGCGCCAAGTGGGGCACGGGGTGGCCGTTCGCATGGCGGTGCTTGAACTGTGTCTGGGTGCCCGGTCCTGATCGCTTGCGCGGGAGTTCATGGCGATGTCCATCGGCATGCTGCTGGTCATTTCGGGCCCATCCGGCGTGGGGAAGACCACGATCACGCGGGCTGTTCAGGCCGCGTTTCCCGGCTCGGTCTTCTCGGTGTCGCACACGACGCGCCCGAAGACCGACCAAGACCGCGAGGGCGTGGACTACTACTTCGTTCAGGACCAGGCCTTTGACGCGCTCGTGGCGGAGGGCGCGTTCCTCGAATGGGCGAACGTCTTCGGCAAAAAATATGGCACCACGCGCCGATGGGTCATGGACCAACTGCGTGAGGGGCGGCTGGTCATCCTTGAGATTGATGTCGAGGGCGCTCAGAACGTCAAGCGACAGGCCCCCGACGCCTTCTGCATGTTTGTGCTGCCACCGAGCGACAGCATGCTGCTCGATCGGCTCAGGTCACGCAAGCGCGATACCGAAGAGGTCATCGAGCGTCGCTTCGCCGCGGCGCAGCGCGAGATGGAGACCGCGCGGACCTGCGGGGTCTATGACGTGTTCCTCGTCAACAGCGACCTGCATGAGACGATTCAACAGGCCATCGCGAGCGTGAACGCCGCCATGGCCCGGAGGCGCTGAGGCCGGGCCGTCAGGCGTACATGAACTCTTCGCAGATGATCTTCCCGTCGCGAACGGTGTAGACCCCGATCTCTTCCATGGTCGAGGCCTTGCCGGTGGCTCGCTCGCGCACCTCGATGCGGAACTTCACGCCGAAACCGGTGGCGCCGACGTACGGCCCCTCGGCCGATGCGCCGACGATTTCGTTCTGCTGGTACCACTCGGCGTTCTTCTCATCGACCGCCCGGCGGCCGTGCCACGCCATGCCCATTCCTTCGATCGACGTGATGTCCTTGCTCCACCACTTGTCGCCGACCTTGTCCGGCTGGCCGCCGTTGAACATCGCAACAAGGTCCATCCCGACCTCACGCGGGCCAGCCCCGCGACCTGTCGAAACCTGGGTGGGGTTGGCGACCGCGGCGGCGGGCTTGCGAGCGCCGCCGGCTTTCTTTGCGTTGCTCTTTTTGGCACTGCTCTTCTTGGCGCTGGCCTTCTTCGTACTGCCCTTGCGGCTACCGGAGGTGCGGGCGGGCTTCTTCTTATTCTTCTTGGCCATGGTGACTGCTCCGAAGTGCGCCGACGCTGGCGAGACTTGTGGGGGATGCTGTTCAGGGGATGATGCGGCCGCGGCGGTTCGGGTCAACTGCCAAGGTTCACCGGCATGACCACATACAGGAACTCCGTGCCGCTGCGGATGAGGCCTGGTTTGGCGGTCGTCTTCAGTTCGATCACGACCTCCGGCTCCTCGATGCTGCGGAGCGCATCGGTGATGAACTCCGGGTTGAAGGAGATCTCAATGTCGTCACCCTCGTAGTTGGCGAGATCAACATCGATGTCCGACTCGCCCATCTCCGGTGCCCGGCTGGTGAGCTTGAGACGCTTGCTCTTGGCCGAGAAGCTCATGCGGACGCCGCGGGACTCTTCGTTCGTCAGAATCTTCGCCTCGCGCACCTTGGCCGCGAGGGCCTCCCGATCAACGGTGATCTTCTTGTCGTTGTCCTTGGGGATCACTTCCTCATACTGCGGGAAGGTTCCTTCGTAGAGGGTGATCGACACCACCGCGCGGGCGGGCGTCTTGTCTGTGCCCTTCTTCTTGCCGTCCTCGTCCACGACATCTTCAAACGTGATGAAGACCCGGTTCTCCGTCAGCACAAGGCGGATCGTCTCGTTGGGGTCGCCCACCACGCGGGTGAAGAGGTTCAGCCCTTTGGTGGGGACCACGCACGAGGACGGGCCCGCCTCCTTGAGGTCGGGGTTCTGGGCGGTCTTGAGCATCGTCTTGCACATCGCCAAGCGCTTGCCGTCGGTGGCGACCATCTCGAGCTTCTTGCCGTCGCGCTTCAGGAGCACGCCGTTGATGGCGTAACGCGAGCTCTCTTTGGAGGTGGCGTAGATCGTTCGGTTGATCAGCGTCAGGAACGTGCCCGCGTCGAGCGCGAATGACCCCTTCACCCCCGCCGCGATGGCCTTGGTGAGGTCCGGCACCTCCGGGTATTGGTCCGCCGGGAATGCGAAGATCTTGAATCGCGACGCCGCGCCGCGGATCAGACAGACATCTCCTTCAAGGTCGATGTTCAGGGTGTGATCCGTTTCGAGCGCCTGCACGATCTGCCGAAGCTTCTCCGCCGAGACCAGCGCGGTTCCGGGTTTCACCACGTCCACCTTCGAGATCGAGAGCTCGACAGAGGTCTCATTGTCGGTGCCCGCCAAGGTCAGTTCGCTCACCGCCCCCGTCTTGGTGGCGATGAGTTTGATGCACGTCAGCGACTGGCTGGGCGTCCGCGTCGGGACGACCGAAGCCACATGGTTGACCGCGGCAAGGAGGGCGTTTCGTTCGCAGATGACTTTCATGAGCTCCGCTCTCAAACAGGACGATCAGGCAGGTGTCCCACAGCAGGGGTGCCAAGGGCTCTTCGTCACGAGTTTAGCCCCGTTGATTCGCCGACTGCCGTCAGGTGTTCGTGCCGATACCCCTACCCTGCGGGCGAGTCCGCTCCTGCGGGCCGAACCGGCTGTCCCGGTAGCTCAGTTGGATAGAGCAGCCGCCTTCTAAGCGGCAGGTCGTGCGTTCGAGTCGCACCCGGGACGTTTGCCCCCCTTGGGGTCGAGCGTCAGGCGCCCATCGTCGCCACTTCCTGGGCGAACGACCGGGCCGCGAGGGCGATCGCATCCTCCCAATCCGCGGACGCCTCAGCCGGGCCGGGGTAGATCACCGAACGGCTGGCCGTGACCAGCACCCCCGCCGTTCCCAAGGAGCGTGCTCCCGGGCGAAAAAGGGCCCGGATGTCCTCGGCTGTGCCGCCCTGAGCCCCATAGCCGGGGATGAGAAAGTATTGGTCGGGCATCCTCGCCCGCAGAGCCGCGGCGTCCGCCGGCTTGGTCGCGGCGACCACAGCGCCGACATCACTCAGCCCGCACGTGCCCAACCTGCCCCGCCCGAGTTCGGCTACGTGGTCGGCCATCATCTCGGCCACCGTGCGGCCGTCGGCAAGCCGCACGGACTGGACCGCGTCGGAGCCCGGGTTGCTCGTCCGCACCAGCACGAAGACCCCGCGCCCGGGGTGCGCGAGGTATGGCGCTACGGTGTCCGTGCCGAGGTATGCCGAGACCGTAAGGGCGTCGGCCAGAACCGCCGGCCCGAAGGCCGACTCGGCATAGTGCTCCGCCGTGATCCCGATATCCCCTCGCTTCGCGTCGAGCACCATGACGTAGCCCATGGCGCGGCCCGCCTCGATGAGTTCGTGCAGCACCGATAGGCCCGGTGGGCCGAGTCGTTCGAAGCACGCGGCTTTGGGCTTGATGGCCGGAACGATCCCGCGGCAGGCCTCCAGCACGCCGAGCCCGAAGGTTCGGAACGCGTCCGCCGGTTCGCTTGTTCTCCGTCGCACTTCCGCCGGAAGTTTCTGCTGGACAGGGTCAAGCCCGACGCAGACGGGTGAACCCGCCGCATCAATGGCGGAGCACAGGCGGTCCGCGAAAGACCGCTCTTCGTTCGGCTGTGCGGGTGCGCTGCTCATGACGCCAGCATAGCGTTCTGCATGTCGCACCCGCCGCCGCGCAAACTCGATGTCAAGAAGGACACAGGCCTGACGATCGAATGGCCCGATGGTGCGACATCGTTTTATTCAGTCAACTACCTTCGCCGATTCTCCCCCTCGGCGGATGCGCGCCAGCTTCGAGAAGACCTTGCCCGCAACCCGCTCACTGTTCTGCCCCCCTCGGCGCTGGGCTCGGGGCCGCTCAGGATCGTCGATGCGGGGCTGGTCGGCAACTACGCCCTTCGGATCGAGTTCTCCGACGGCCACAGCACAGGCATCTACTCGTGGGATTACCTACGAGAGATCGACCCGGCCATCCCCGGCAACGAGAAGGGGCCGCAGGGCTCTCCGTTCAAGCGTGACTTTCCCTCAGGCGTGGTGGTGGATGGGAAGGCCCAGGGCGGATGAGCGCGTGGCTCAGGCCGGGGGCATGCCCATGCACCTGCGCCAAGTACTGACCTGTCCGAGGTGCATCGCGACGTGCGTGTTCATCATGAACATGCAGCGAGCGCCAGTGGTCTTCCAGTTCGCTCGGACCTTCTCATCCGTCGGGGGCTTGGTCAGCAGTCCGTCATCAGACTTCTCAAGCGCCGCGAGGGCTGCGTCGTACCCCTTGAAGAAGGTCGCAAGAACCACCGCCATGGGCGGATATGTCGCCCCTGAAGGGTCGTCCACGCACTGGGTGCCGTCCTTGAACAACTCCTCAAAGCCCGCGGGGAGTGGCTCTGCCTTCTGCCCGCACATTTCGACAACCCATCGGAAGTAGAGCGAGAGGTGCCCGAAGGCCCACGCGGCGTGGTTGGCGTTGATCTCCGGCCCGCCGTACCCCCAAGTGGGGCGGCGAGCGAACTGATGCGACTGCACACCATTGGCCAGCCGCTCCGCATAGCCCCGGAACCGCTTGGAACTCTCAACGATCATCGGTCCGATGGTCACGCTCATGGCATCTCCGCGTGCGGGCGCTTGGCCCGCGTGTTGGTGGTCGGGCGATCAGGAGGGTCAGGGCACAGGGTCTTTGGCGGCCGGCTCTTTGGCTTCGCGGGCCGGTGTGGCCTTTGTGGGCTCAGTGCCCGACGGCTTGGCTGCGTCGGCTTCGTGGGCTGGCTTGGTGGAGGGTTCCTGCTCGCCCTTGGCCGTGGGGGCGACTCGCGGAGTGCTTTCACTGGCTGGAATGGCCGGTTGTTTGACTCGGGTGGCGCCTGCGGGCCCGCTCGGCCGACGGTCACCCCCGGGTCCGGCCCCGCCCATGGGGATGACTTTCCCGTCAGAGGAAAGATCAAGCCCGACTGCGGTCAGTTCGGCCTTCGCCCATGGGGTGTCGAGTACTTCGGCCGGGGTCGGCTTGCGAACAAGCACCCGGTCACCCTCTGTGACGCCCACGGCGATTTCGGCGAAACGGTCTGAGCGACGGCCGACACGGACAGGTTTGCGGGAGAACGTCGCGCCTTTCCCGGCAACGTGGACGTAGCGCACCAGCCCCTCGGAAAACACGGCCTGCACCGGGACGACGAGCGCGTTGTCCACCCGGTCAAGCGTGATCTCCGCCTCGCACCGCATGGAGGGCCGAATGTCCTTGATGCCGTCGGGAAGCTCCAGCAGGATCTTGATGGTGTACTCGCGCAGGTTCGGATCGCGCCACCCGCCATTCTCCGCAATGACGCCCACCGACTGCACGGTGCCGCGCAGACTCTTGCCGCCGAGCGCATCGATCTTGACGGTCGACGACTGCCCGGGCTTGACCTTTCCGGCGATCGACTCCTGCACCCGCACCGAGGCGACCATTTCCGAGGTATCGGGAAGGACGATCATCAATTGGTTGGGGAAGACCTGCTTGCCGATCTGCAACGGGCCTTCGTCACCGCCGCCCCAGCGGTTGCCGCGGTCGAGACTGCTCGCATGGACGACCAGCCCGTCGTTGGGAGCGATGATCCGCGCCGCCTTCACCTGCTCCACCAGACGGTCAAGCCGGCTCTGGCGCAGAGCCAGTTGCTGCCGCTTATTGACCCGCTCGGCCTCACGGGTGGTGATCTGGTTGTCGTTCTGGCTTCGAGTGCGATCGAGCTCCGCCTTGGCATCATCCACGGCAGATTCGCGCGTCTTCTGGTCCTTCGGGAGTTCAAAGTCCTCGTAGGTGCGCTTGGCCAGCTCAGCGGTCTGGAGCGCGGCGACCGCTTCCAGATAGGCCAGTTCGTCGCGCTTGAGCTCGTCTTTGGACAAGAACCCCTTGGTCTCCAGCCGCACCGCCTGTTCGTACTTGTCCTTTAGACGATCGAGTTCTCGCCGCGACTTGTCAAGGGCAAGGTCGTTGGCCTGCCGCTTTGAGACAACGTCCCCTTCCTGCCACTTCCGCAGGTCGAGTTGTGCGATATCAACATCGAGGATCGCTTTTCGCAGAGCCGATTCATTCTCGCTCAACTGAATCGAGTAGGCGTTCTCCGCGCTTGAGAGCTCCGCCTTGGCGGACTCCACCGTGAGTTGGTTCTCTTCAACCTGTCGCTCGATCTCCTCGGCGTTGAGCTGGACCAGAAGATCGCCGGACTTGACCGTCACGCCTTCGCGCACAATGTCCTGGATCGTCGTCTGCGTCTCAAGCCGGTTGCGGATCTCGATCTGGTTACGGGCTTCGAGCTCCCCGCTCGCGGTTGTCGTTACATCGAAACCGACGGTGGCGGCAGTCGCAAGGTCAAGGGTGGCTGAGTGCCCCATTGCGGCCGAGGCGCCGCCCCGGTTGGCGAGCCAAAGTGCACCACCAGCGCACACCGCGACGGCGACGACCACGCCCACCACCCCCGGCCAGGCAAAGCCACGCGGGGGACTCCGGAGCAACGAGAAGCGGCCTGTGGTTCGGGTTTGGTTCATAGGATGGGTGGGACTGCTGCTCACCAACGCAATGTTCATTCACGATCCGTTGATACCGGAGGGTACGGTCCGCGGTCGCACGTCGGCGGGTATTGTTGGGACATTGTCCGGCCTCCTCGACCACTTTGCGCCCGGCCGCCCCTGTCTTCTGCTGGTTGCCGCGCCGGCGGAGTATGAAGCGGTTCTTGAAGGACGACCATCGCTCCTTCCCCGAGATGGTCGGCTTCGCTCGGCGGCGGACGCCCGGCTGACCGTGGTTCTCAGTGGTGTAGGCAAAGTAAACGCTGCGCTTGCGGTCGCTGAATCCCTGCGGTCAGCCGATTATGCCGCGGCTGTTTCGCTCGGGATCGCGGGTGCGTTGCCCGAGACAGGTCTTGATCTCGGCGACACGGTGATCGCAGAGCGGAGCGTCTATGCCGATGAGGGCATCCTCACAGGCAAGGGCTTTATCGATTGCGCAGCCATGGGTTTTCCCCTTGGGCCGTTCGATGCGACCGGCATCACCGGTGACACGCGATTGCTCGACTGCCTTGCCGGTCTGGGCAAACGGGGCGTCATCGCCACTGTCTCCACCTGCTCGGGGACCGACCTTGGGGCATCCATGATCCGGGCTCGAAGCTGGGCCATCGCCGAGGCGATGGAAGGCGCGGCGGTCGGGCATGCCGCGGCCCGGTGGGGGACTCCCTTTGCCGAGGTTCGGGTCATCAGCAACACGACGGGCGACCGGGAGCGGCAGTCATGGGCGATCAAGCGCGCTCTGGCCCGGGTTGGCGAAATCGCCGGCCGACTCTGATTGACGCTGAACTACAGTCTCGCGCGTGCGAATGGCCATGCGGGCTTGCGCACGGTTGAAAGGGGTTTCATGCTGCTCCGATCTCTCCTCGCGGTCATCTTTTTTGCCGGTGCCGCGTTCTCCGCTCATGGGCAGACCGATCGGTCCACCGCCGAACTGGTCGGCACCGATGTTGTTCGCTTCACGGCGCCCGGGGTGCGGCCTGATGCGGCTCTTCCCTCGTTTGCACTTGAGCGCCCCTTGAGCGTGCTCGGGCCCGCGCCGACGACGTTCCCGGTTGAGCCGATCTTCGGGAAAGCCGCGGACGGGCGCTTCTCGGTCAGCATCGGCATCGAGGCCGGGACGTCTCTCTATGGCACGGGTGAAGTCGGTGGCCCCCTCCTCCGCAACGGACGGACCATCACCACCTGGAACACCGATGCATTCGGCTACGCGCCCGATGCGCCTTCGCTCTATCAGAGCCACCCTTGGGTCCTTGCCGTCCGTCCCGATGGTTCGGCCTTCGGGGTGCTGGCGGACACAACCTACCGCACGGATGTCACGCTTGATGGTGCGGTGACTTTCACCGCCGATGGTCCGGCCTTTCCGCTGATCGTGATCAATCGGGCCTCACCACTCGAAGTCTGCACCGCGTTGGCAGGGTTGGTCGGCCGGATTCCCCTTCCTCCGCTGTGGGCACTCGGGTACCACCAGTGCCGATACTCCTACAACCCCGAATCGAGGGTGCGCGAAATCGCGGACGGCTTCCGGACCCGCAAGATCCCCTGTGATGTCATTTGGTTCGACATCGACTACATGGCCGGCTACCGCGTCTTCACGTATGACCCGA
Source organism: Phycisphaerales bacterium (assembly GCA_052388255.1). Classification (GTDB taxonomy): domain Bacteria; phylum Planctomycetota; class Phycisphaerae; order Phycisphaerales; family UBA1924; genus JAEUIX01. The sequence goes on along the minus strand of JBQTIJ010000087.1, from coordinate 419 downwards.
TCCAATTCCCTGATCCGAAGAGACTCAACGCGGATCTTGAGGCGCAGGGTTTCAAGAGCATCTTCATGATCGATCCGGGCGTGAAAGTGCCGGCTGAGCCATCGCCGAATGACCCTTCAGAAGCAGACCTCGCCAAACTCACTCCCGCGCTCCGTGACGCATGGTCGAAGCAGGATCGGTCCTTCCGGGCGATTGTCGATCAGGGCACCGCCGCCGACGTGTGGATCAAGACTGCGAAGGGGGAGCGGTACGCGGGGGCCGTGTGGCCGGGGATGTGCTGGTTTCCCGACTACACCAGCCCGGCGGTTCGGGCCTGGTGGGCCGGACTCTACCCGGACTTCATGGCGCTGGGCATCGACGGGGTCTGGAACGACATGAACGAGCCAGCGATCTTCAATGTCGCCAGCAAGACCATGCCC
>JBQTIJ010000086.1:0-8734 GCA_052388255.1 Phycisphaerales bacterium | reverse complement strand
GCCATCGCGGAGTTCGCCGGAGAAGCGATCCTGCTGGCGGCGTTTGAGGTCGAGCGCTGCATCGACGAACGCGTTGTACGCCCGCGCGGGAACGCGGAGCGGATCGCCGGGCCGGACTTTTCGGAGGTCGTCTCCCATGTTCGGGGTCACTCAAGGTCCAGTGCGGCAAAGCCGCCGTCTTCGTACACGCGCTCGATATACGCTGCGATGGGACGCTTCACGATCGCCCTTGCCGCCGTGTCCTCCTGGTCGGCGTAGCGCACCCACAGGTATTCCCATCCCTTCTTGGAGATGCCGTTGATGGAACCGATGGAAAGACCTGACACGTTCGGGCTCCCGGCGAACCGATACGTGATCTCCCAGTCGGCGTCTTCGCCGAGCTGCACACGCTTCGACCCCGACGCACCGAGAAACAGCACCTCGCCGGGCTGAAAGCCCTTGAACGAATCCGAGTTCACCTTGCCGGTGAGTTCGAAGAGCACGGCGCGGTACGACTGGGTCATCTCGTCGTCGGGCTTGTAGTGCGTCTCGGTAAAGTTGAATACGGGCACGGTGATGTCGACGCCTTCGACACCATCGGCGCTGACGCCGATCGCGCCCTTGAAGTCGGGCGCAGCGCCGACGCCCGGAGCTGGATACCGATGCACCGTGTCCAGCGACTGCGTGATGTGCTGCGTGCCGCCGCCGGTGTCGAACGAGAAGACGGCCTCGGTCCCAGGCTGGGCGCTTCCCTGATTCTGTCCGTAGCGAACCGTGCCGTCCCACAACTCGGGGCCGAGCGGTTCGATTGACACACTCTGGCGGGCCAGACCCGCGAAGGTGGCATCAGATTCATCTTCCAAGGCGTCTCGCGCGGCGATGGCATCGTCGGTGCCAAGCACGATGAACGCCAACTCCGCCGAGGGGTTCTGCCCCTTGGTGAGCCGCCGCGAATCGAATTTTTCACGCACCTCGATCGGCACCAGTCACTCCATTCACGTGAACGCCAGCCCGCCCGTACCCACAGCGTCCACGAGACGCTTGGTGTTCTTCGCAGTCTGCTCGCTCGCGCGAGCTGTCCGCTCGGCCGCGTCACCACCACCCAGACCCGCCACGCCCGCGGCGTTGAAGGTGCCCGTGACGCTGATTCCCTTGCCGATGGCATCACCGAGGCCCGAGAGCCGGTCCTCAAACTCGGACATCAAGTCCTGCGGGGTTCGCCTCGGTCCCTTCTCCGCGTCCGCCGCGTCACGCTTTTGGCGGGCCAGTTCGATGGCATCGGCGAGCTTCTTCTTGGCCGCATCGAGGGCGGCCTGCGATTCTGCGAGTCCAGCCTCGGTCTTGTCTTTGAGCGCTTTCTGTGCATCTTCAAAGTCCTGTCCGATGGCCGCGAGCGTGGCTTCGTGCATCGTGGCGGCGTCCTTGCGCTGCGCCTCGCGTGCCTGCTCGCGGGCTGCCACGGTCTGCTGCGCCGCGTTCTCCAGTTCAACGAGCCGCGATTCCAGTTGCTGATCCACGGCCTTCTTGGCGGCGTCCACATCAAGGCCGGAATCGAACAGCCCTTGAATTTCCAGCATCCGTTTGGCGACCCACGACGATGCTTCTTCCCAGATCATCTGGAAGCCGGTGGCGAAGTTGGTCCAGGTCTTGGAGAGGAACGCGACCGTCTCGATCCACCCGACCTCGAGGACGTGGAACACGATCTCCGCGGCCGCCAGTGCCCCATACCACATGGAGTACGCGGTTGAGACGAAGAACTCTTTCGCCCCGAGCCACGCCTTGTTCAGCGCCGCGACGCCCTGCTGCCAAATCACCTTGAGCGAGAGCCACAGGATCTCGGCCGCGAGGGCGATGTCTCCGGCGGCGAGCGCATCGGCGATTCCGCCGACGACCTTGGAGACCCACTCCCGCAGCGCCGTGAACTGTTCGCCGAGCCAGGTGAGCGCCTCGCCACCGACGCCCATGGCGACCACGAGCACGCCGCCCAGCGCCACAATCGCCGCGATGACCAGGCCGACCGGGGAGAGGATCGCGCCGATAGCGGCTCCGATGAGGCCAAAGGCAGTCCCGATCCCGCCGATGATCCCGGCCACGAGGCCCAGCGCTGCGCCGATCCCTGTGATGATGTACCCCAAGCCGATGATGGCAACGCCCGCCACGGCGACGGCTGCCGCGACCTTGAGCGCCCAGACGACCAGGCCCTTGTTCTCCTTGATCCAGGCCGTGGCGCTGACGACCACCCGCGTGATCCGCTCGGTCAGTTCCTTGATGGTGGGCGCGAGCGCCCCGCCGATGGTGAACACGCCCTGTTTGAGCACCTTCCAGAGCGTGCCGAGCGCGTCATTGAGCTCGGCGGCGTCGCGGGCGGTTTCTGTGCTGACGGTGAGCCCGAGCTTGCGGGCCTGCTCCTGCATTTCGTTGATACCCGCCGCCCCGTCGGCCATGAGCGGCAGCAACTTCGTCCCCGCCTTGCCAAAGAGCTCCATCGCCAGCGATGCCCGCAGGGCCGGGTCTTGCACCTTTGAGATGCGGTCCGCGAGCAACTTGAACTGCTCGTCCGGCGACAACTTCGCCAGATCGGCCACGGTGAGGCCGAGCAATCCGAGGGCCTCGTTCGCGCCCTGTGAACCCTTCGCGGCCTCGACGAGAGACTTCTGCATGACGCGCAGGCCGTTCTCCAGCGTTTCCATGTCGGTGCCGGAGAGGTCGGCGGCGTACCCGAGTTCTGAGAGGGCCTCCACGCTCACGCCCGTCCGCTGGCTCATCTTGTCGAGCACGTCCCCGGTGTCGGAGAATGCCTTCGCGGTGCCAAGCAGCGCTGTGATCGCCGCCACGCCGATGCCCGCCATCTTGGTGCCAATGGAGCGCAGCCCCGCGCCAAAGGCTTCGAGTTTCTTCTGGGCCGCCTTCAGTCCAGCCGACAGCTTGTCGCTGACACCCAGTTCAACGAAGGCCCTGCCTGCTCGAATGCCACGCGTGTCCGCCATTAGTGCACATTCCCCGATACGCTTGCTTCGTGATCCACGCTGACTTTGCCGCCATGATCGAGAAGCTGCCTCCGTCGCTTGAGCGACTGATGGCGATGCAGCCTGTCACCATCGCCACGCTGCCGCCCGTCGGCGCTATGCCCAAGAGCGGCATTTACTGGCTGTCTGAAGGCGATGCGTCCATCTACGTGGGACGGTCCCGCCGCATCCGAGAGCGCCTGCAAGAGCACGTCCGTCCGAGCTCCGGCCACAATCAGGCGTCGTTTGCGTTTCTGCTCGCGCGGGAGATGACGGGCAAACTCGATGCGACGTACAGAGCAGAGGGGTCGCGCGCGAATCTGCTGACCGACGCACCATTCGAGACTGCGTTCACGCTGGCTAAGGATCGCATTCGCCGAATGGACCTCCGCTTCGTGGAGGAGACGCATCCCGTATGCCAGTGCCTTCTCGAGGTGTATGTGGCGACCGCCGTGAAGGCCCGGTACAACGACTTTGATAGCCATTGATGTGTTCACTTCAGGAGCCTCCTTTCCGAATGCTGTTCCGCCACACGAGCGGCAACTTGGGCCGCTCCCTTTCCAGAGCCGGGGCCATGTAGGGCCGCGGTGCGATCTTCACCTTCCGCGATGTCAGCCGCCCTCCGCGCCGCGAGACCACGACCGTGTCGCCGCCATACTCCAGCACATTGGGGGCGGTGCTCTTCTTGAATCCGACCGGGCCCACGACCACCGAGTCGTTGGCCTTGTCGTACCCGAAGAGGATCAGCCGCCGCAGGCTCCCTTCGTGCGAGTGCGGCGGCGATCCCGGAGGTGCGGACTTCTTCCGCTTGCGGATGCTGGTCTTGGCCGCCGTGCGGATGAACGCGCCGGCCTTGCTGAGTACCTTCCGCTTGGCCCCATCGACCGCGCGGATGATCGCCGCGCGGTCGAAGAACATGTCCTTGATCCGCATGGTGATCACGCGCCGCTGCTCCCGCCCTGACCGCCGCCGTTGCCGGGCGGAACTGCCGTGATCTCGCGGACACGCTGCATGCCCTTGTTGAAGGACGCTTCCTTCTCCTTGCGGAGCCGCCCCGATCCGATGAATAGGCCCACGATGCCCGTGAGCGCGGGTAGCGCCGGGCCGAGCACGGGCAGGCCTGCCACCGTGGGACCGACGCTGTCCAGGGCAGAGAGCGTGAGCTGGCCGAGCAACCCGCGAATCTCGCCGGCTTTCTCAATGTTGCTCTTCCACTGAGCGCCGGTGGTCTGCGTCTGGCCGAACCAGTTCTGGTATTCGACCTCGGCCTCGTTGAGGCTCATGGTCGATGGCAGGCCGGTGGTCTGCTGGATGGTGTTGGGCGTCTTGACCTTGACGATGTCGCCCAGGTCGAACCCGGCGCACGAGGCCAGGACGAGCGCGAGCAGGGCGAGGGCGGCGATGTACACGTAATGGCGGGTCGTCATTCTGAATCCTCCGGAGCGACAGGCGGAATCCGTGGGGGTCGCCTGTCGATGAACACGTCTTTGAGAACCGACACGTCAACCTTGACGGGTGCGGACGAGCGGGACTGCTTGGCGAATGGGTCGAAGTCGCTGGGCTTGATGGGGCGGGATCGCTTGGGGTCGCGGTTCGTGTTGGCGATGACCGCCAAGATGCTGCTGACCAGGCTCCAGTCGTGGCGCTGCTTGCCGTCGAGCATCGCCACAAGCTCACGCAGTGTCAGGAGTCCGGGGTCGATGCCGAGGATTCCAGAGCATTGCCAGACGAGCCGCCAGCAGTCGCCAGCAGCCGGTCGGCGAGACGATCCAGTTCCCCGCTGTCCAGTTTCTTCTCCACCAGGTCGCGGGCTCGTTCCATCACCTTGGTCGTGGCCTGGAGCACCCGCCCGAGGTTGGCCCGGTCCCTCGGGCTCGGGCAGAAACTCACGAGTTCCTCCAGCACCGCCGTGGTCGCGGCTTCGATGGCGTCGCCCGCCATCGCCTTGCCGAACTCCTCATCGGACACCAGAGGCGTGCGGGTGTCGGCCTCGGGCTTGCAGATCGCATAGACCACATCGCACAGGAGGACCGGATCGCGGATCAGCTTCTCGATCAGCGTGCCTTCGATGACCTGCATGAGGTCCGTGCCGGTGAGGCCGCGGACGCGCTTGAGCGCTGCCACGTTGATCTCGACCGACCATTGCCTGCCCGCGTTGTCCTTGAACGTTCGCATACTGCCCTCCGGTTGAAGCTGTGCCTGTTGCTGTTGCACAGCTGTTGAAAATCTGTTGAACGGCTGTTGCAGCCGATCCCGAGTCCAACTCAGCTGCCGATCCACGAAGGTGCCGTCGCCGAGTAGGTGACCTTGGCCGTGACGGAGACGCTGATGGCCTCTTCCAGGGCTTCGCTGCGGCTGAAGTTGGTGATGGAGAAGTCAGCCTGCAGCCCCTGACCGGCGGTCGCATCGAGGACCTGGAAGCCGATGGGGTCGTTCCCGAAGAACGCGTTCTTGATGGCCGCGAACCCCGCGTCCGCGGTATCCCAAACCATCTCGAACTCCACACTCGCTTCTTTGAGCGTGGCCACAGTCGCCCGCCAGCCCGCGTTGGCGCGGGTCGTCACGTCGGCCTCGCCCGCTTCGAGGTTGAGCGTCACATCGCGGGTGTTGCCCAGGGCCGTCCATGCGCCTCCGCCGGCCTGGCCGCCAACTTTGAAGAGCAACTTTGCTTCCATGCCGAGTTTGATCGCCATCGTCTGACTCCCTGTTCAACAGCCTTTTCACTCGGCGCTGTGGCCGACCACAAACACGACCTCGCCCGCCTTGCTGCGAACCAATAGGTCCGCCAGGTTCACCCGCTCGAAGTAGCACTGCACGCCGGGCGAGAGCAGCGCCTCGTTGCCCTTGCCGTCCGAAAGCGTCGCCGCCTGCGTGTTGGCGTTCGCCGCCATGAGCGTGAACGTGGCCACGAGCTTGGCCGTCGACAACGGTTTGTCTCCGCTGTCCAGTTCGACCTTGATGATGACGACATTCCGCACGGCCTACCTCCGAACTCGGTACGTGACGCTCAGGACGCTGGTGAACACACGGTGCTGCTCGAGCGACTCTGATGAGACCACGGGCTCGTGCGCGATGCTGACCCACGCCGCATCGGGTGCATCAGGCAGCCGTTTGAGACGGACGTGATCTGCGATCTCCTCGACAAGGTCCAGAAGTCCATCGATCTCGGCAACGTCGCCCTCCGCCGGCAGCTTCTTCTGCACCCCGACATCCATGACGCACTCAAACGTGCTGCTCTCGCGGCTCGCTGCAGAGATGCCCGTGGTCCGGGGGACCACGGATACGCGGAGGTCCTTCAGGTCCTCCAGCGTGAACGCCGGTTGGAAGAGCCGCTGGGCACTCACCGGCTGGCCGAACGTGCCCGCGTTGATGTGCGTGGCCAGGGCATCGGCGATGGAGACGATGGTGCTCAGGGAACACCACCTTTCGTTGAAGAGAGGCCGGCCACCTTGCCTTCGAGGTAGGAGACGCGACGCTCCATCGCTTGGTACTCGCTGCGGATGTTCCGGGCCTCGCCGATGAACTCATCCATCCGCTTCTCCAGCTGCTGGAGCTTGGTGGTCACCACGCCCCATTGGATGGTCATCGCGCCGGTGGCGAGGATGATGGTGACGAGCACGCCAGCCCATCGCGCCTTGGTCCCGTTCTGTCCGTTGCCGTTGTGGGGGTCGCTCATCACGTCTCCGTGCCGATGTACTTGGTGTGAATCCGCAGGGTCCTTCGGTACGGGTCGCTGTACCGGAACGGTGGTTGCCCACCCGGTGCGTTGACCTCGTACACGAACACATTTGTTCCCACTGTCTCACGCACCTGATCGCCCGCCCGCGGGAGGATCAGGCCAGCGCCCAGATCCAGTTCTTCCGTCCGCACGAGGAAGTCCCGCGACTCCACCCGGTGGATCAGCCCCGAGTCGTCCGCCTGCTCGAACTCGGTCTTGCCGATGGTGGCCTGGACCTCTTTTGAGTCCGCGCCCCGCCGGTAGACCACGCTCCGCGTCATGTGCTGGTGACGCTGCGAGTCGAGGAAGGCTGCGCCGCGATCGAGCATGTCGCCCACGGCCAACTCCTTATTGCTGCAGGCGAACGCGGACGATGGTGTCGGCATCGACGGTGGTCTTCACCGCCTTGCCGATCAGCTTGTTCGCGCCGGCGGCCGCGTTCTTGGTGGCGTTCTGGGCAGCCGCGTCCCAGTACGTGAGCGTGCCCGCAGGGATGGCGCTGCCAGCGCCGACCGCCTTGTTGAAATCGAACACGCCGGAGACGGCGAGCGAGCCGAGCTGGCCCGACTTGATCGGTGCCTGCGTGACACCGATGAGGTCGGCTTGCACCACCACCGCGCCGACGAGCACGTCGGCACCCGGGGTGTAGTCGATCGCTCCGCCTTCCTGAACAAACTTTGCTGGACCTGAAGCCATGCTTGATCTCCTTTACTAACTGGCCACGCTGATCACGGTTCACCGCCGATGCCGCCGAGCCCGCCCCCAACCTCGACACCGCCGCCAGTGCTGCCGCCGGTGCCTTGGCCCCCTCAGACTTCGCCCTTGCTCTTGACGCCGCCGCGTGGGTCCTGCAGGTTGACACCGAAGTCGTGGTATCCACGCATCCGGATGCCGAGCATGTTGAAGTCGGCGTCGGACGTCTCGACCGTCGGCGCTTCCTGTCCGTTGAGGAACGCCATCTCGATGACCGGCAGGTCGCTGGGGTCGGCAAGGAGGTACCACGCCTTGGCGGAGTTGCCGGTGTAGAGGGCGTTGGCCAGATAGCGGCTGACCTCGATGCGGAACTTGCCCTGATGCGGGTTGGCAACCGGGAACTTGGTGTTCGCGGTGGTGTCCCGGAGCTCGACGCTCTTGTAGAGCTGCGTGCCCATCGCCGAGAGTGCCGTCGGCACCAGCATGATCGACGGCATCACGCCCGTGGGCTTGCCGTCGGTATCCACGAGGTCCATAAACGTCTGCTCGCCCTTGGTCAGGCCGTCGATGCCGAGCGCCGTGTCCGCGCCCGAGATGAAGTTCTTGTTGCCGACTGCGAAGAACGCGGCGTTGTTCATGAACGCCGTCCAGAACACGTCGTTGATCTTGAGGCCCGAGCCGCGACCGAGCTTGCGAGGCACGGTGGTGATCGCGCCGAGGTCGTCGTTGATGATGTCGCGGCGGTCGATCGTCAACATCAGGCCGTAGGTGTCGGCCTTGTTGGTGTAGGTCTCCTCGCCCAGCGTGCCCTGCTTGAGTTCGCCGCCGGGTGCGACGATCTCGTACTGGTCCTTGCCGACCAGGCGATAGCTGGTGACGGTCTTGAAGTCGCTGACGTTGCGGACGGCGCAGATGCTCCGCCACACGCGCTCAACGCTGAAGAAGCCCTCGAGAAGGAACTTGTTGGCGACGTTTGAGAGGATGCCGCCCACGTCGATGGTGGCCATGCCCGCCTCGATGCCGCGACCGAAGGCTGCCTCGAGCACGCGGCGGCTGTCACGGAACGTGCGGCCCGTGTAGCCGTTGGCGATGGCGGCTTCGAAGAGGAGTTCCTGCAGACCCAGACCGCCCTGGAATCGCTTCGCCGCGATCTCGATCGCCTGCGCCGAACACGTCTTTTCAATGCCTTCGAGCTTGGCGCTCTGGAAGCACGCAGCCTCCAGAACTTCACTGGTGACGCTGGTGTCGGGCGCGTGGATCGCCGGAGCCTTGGGGCGACTAGCGCGGAGGACCTCGAGCTCGGTGCGCGTGGCGTCCCAGCGATCGCGGATTGCCTGGG
>JBQTIJ010000085.1:0-3302 GCA_052388255.1 Phycisphaerales bacterium | reverse complement strand
AAGATGACCAAGCCCGCTGAGCCCGCGACCAAGCCCGCCGAGCTCAAGGCCCCCCCCGCCGCCCCCACCACGTCCATCTTCGAGACGGCCTTCGCCGACAAGAACTTCAGCACCCTCACCCAGCTCCTCAAGGAAGCCGATTGGCACAACCAGTTGAGCGAGGCCGGCAAGTTCACGGTCTTCGCGCCCACGGATGAGGCCTTCAAGAAGGTCGATGCCAAGGCCCTCGAGTCCCTCCGCAAGGACAAGAAGGCCCTCGGCAACGTCCTCACCTTCCACGTCATCAAGGGCGCGGCCGTCTCCGCTGCCGACGCCATGAAGATGACCGAGTCCGTCCCCACTGTTCAGGGCTCGAAGTTCAACATCCAGGTCAAGGACGGCAAGGTCATGGTCGGCAACAGCAAGGGCATGGCCACCGTCATCAAGGCCAACATCGAGTGCACCAACGGCGTGATCCACGTCATCGATGGCGTGCTCATGCCCGAGGATGCCGCCGCCAAGCCCGCCGACAAGAAGGCCGAGGCCCCCGCCAAGAAGGAAGAGGGCAAGGGTGGCGCTCCGGCCAACGCCCCCGCCAAGGACCCCAAGTAACCCGATTCCCCGCAGTTTGACACCCTGATTCGGCTGAAGCCGTCGGACCCACCTGCATCACGTACTATCCCGGTGCATTCCTCTTTGGACACTGGCCATAGACGAGTAGCCAACGTGCGGGACCCGCTGCTTCACAAGGTCGCCAAGGGCGACGATCAGGCGATGGACGAACTGCTCGACCGATACGGCGGGCTGGTTTACTCACTTGCCCGCCGATTCTGCTACGAAACTTCCGAAGTGGACGACGCCGTCCAGGAGGTCTTCGTGGCAATCTGGCAGAGCGCTCATCGCTTTGACCAAGCCATCGGCACCGAAGAGACCTTCGTGTCGATGCTCGCCCGCCGCCGGTTGATCGACCGCCGACGCCGCACCATTCGGCGCCGCGCAGGACAGGTCGATGCCGATGTCGGGGTGATGGACGACGGTGTCCGCACCCGTCATGCCCCGCCACCGGGGGCAGACCCGCTGACACTCGAGTCCGAACTGATCGACAAGGCCCTCGCGCTCCTCGATGCGCTCAAGCCCGATCAGCAGACCTGCCTCCGCCTCTCGATCGCCCGCGGCCTCAGCCATGAAGAGATCGCCCGAGCCACCGGTATCCCGCTCGGCACCGTCAAGACCCATGTCCGTCGCGGCCTGATTGCACTTCGCGATGCCCTGAACGCCCCAAATCAACAGACTCAACGAACTCAACGATCTCAGCCAACCCAGCCCTCTTCCGCTCAACCCGCAGCAACCCTCCGACCGATCGTCAGCGTAAAGACCAGCGGATCAACCCCGTGACCAACGACCGCCCCACCAACCCGGACCGACCAAGCGACGGCGCACCGGTCGCGCCCGATCAGGGTGCGATTGTGGCTCGGCTGAACGACCTCCTCGCCGATCGTGCCGTTCAGGGCCTCTCGCCTGAGGAGACCGACGAACTTCACAACCTCGCGGCCCGCCAGGAACTGACCGAGGACGAGTCGCTCGACGCCGCCGCGGCCGTTGCTGATGCGGCCCTCTCGCCAAACCGCGAGGCACTCCCGCGCGGGCTGCGCGACAGACTCGCCCTCACCAGCCGCATCTTCGCCCGCTCGGCCCGTGGCGAATCCCTTGGCGGCGTCGCGTTCGGGAGCTCGATCACACCCGCCCAGGCAGCACAGTCCGCCCCGGCACCCCGCTGGTCTCTGTGGCGCGGTGCCTCAGCGTGGACGGGGTGGATCGCGGCGGCCGCCTGCCTCACCGTGGCCCTGTGGCTGAACGGTGAACTCAAGCGTCGCGGTGTTCAGGGCGGGCTCTTCCCGACACCGGCGAGCATGGCGGCCCTCACCTCACCGGTGGAGATCTATCAGCGACTCATGGATTCCGGCCGTCGCGACCTGGTCGTGGTGGATGTGGCCCAGCGGTCATCGGAGTCCCTCGATGGCGAGGTCGAGGCCCAGTTGGTCTATGACCCTTCGGGCCAGACCACGCTCCTCAAGGTCAAAGGCCTCTTGGCCAATGACCCCTCAAGCTCCCGCTACCAAGCATGGGTGCAGGACGGCTCACGCGATGATGCCGCGCCGATCTCGGCGGGGTTCATCGATATCCCGCACACCGGCGCGACCTATGTCATGCGGATCGACCCCTCGCTTCCGCTCGGCCGCCCCGTCGGCTTCGCGCTCACGCGAGAGCCCCCGCAGGGCTCGGTGATGAGCTCGCCAGACCGCATCATCATCAGCGGCTCAATCTACAACGGGCCCGATGTCGGCCCGCCGCAGCCAAATGGGTTCAGCGAACCGCACTCCCGCGGGCGGACCGACGGCCCCGTCGAAACAGCCCCCTGACCGCGCTCCGGCCGCCAGTCAGTCATCCTCATCATCAAGCCGCCATCGACCCACGAGCGAGCCCTCGCTCAACGACCGGCCCTCCGCGATATCAAACACCAGCACCTCGCCCGTCCGCAGGTTGACAGGCGTGGTCTTGAACTGCCGCGGCGCAAGCCCCGCAGCCACTGCCTCCAGCGTGGGGTTGTGGGCCACAATGGCCAGCGCACCAGCCGCCCTGTGCTTCTCGATCACCGCGGTCATCTTCCTTGGCCCCTCATCAACTGCGAGCGAGGGCTCCTCCTGCGGCCGGCACCCGCACGCCTTGGCAAGGACCTTGGCCGTCTGCGCGGCCCGAAGCACCGGACTATGCACGAGCGCACCAAGCGTGTGCCGCTCCTTGGCCAGGCGCTCGCCGATGAACGCCGCTTGCCGTTCGCCACGGCCCTTGAGTTTGCGGTCTTCATCCTCGCCGGTGGCCGAGTTGCGCTCGGCCTTGCCGTGACGGATCAGGTACAGCCGCAGGCGTGGACGCGAGGCGAGCGGGTTGTCGGGTTCGGTGGGCGTCATGAATGAAACGATAACGCGGGTGTACCATGGCGGCCATGCCGCGGATTGTGAAGACCCAACCGGTGATCGGGCTTGAGATCCACGTGGAACTGGCCACCCGGTCGAAGATGTTCACCCGGGCACCGAACCCCGCCGCGGCTCGTCCCGCCGGGCCGGTGGAGCACGCCCCCAACACCAGCATTGACCCTCTGGTACTGGCCCTGCCGGGTGCCCTGCCGGTAATGAACGGCCACGCCGTGGAACTGGCCGTGCGGGTGGGCCTTGCCCTCGGATGCGCCATCGCGCCGGTCTCGCGCTGGGACCGCAAGAGCTACTTCTACGCTGACCTTCCCAAGGGCTACCAGCTCAGCCAGT
>JBQTIJ010000084.1:0-2460 GCA_052388255.1 Phycisphaerales bacterium | reverse complement strand
TGAGTACTGAGGAAAAAGCGTGGTACGTGATACGCATCACGTCCGGCATCCTGCTGATGGCGCTGCCGCCTGCGTGGTTTACAATGATCTGGTTCACGACGAAAGCGCGATCGAGTGTCTTTCACGTTCCGAAGATCCCGTATATCCTGGTCATCAATATCATCGTTCTTATGCTTGTGGCTGCAGGAATCAACATCCTGACAACCACGACGCTCCCTTGGTGGAGGGGCGTTCGATGGTGGGTGCGAATCCCGCTGACGCTCCTGTTCGCGAAGGTGCTGCTGACTGGCCTGGCATGGGTGTTGGTGGTCGCCACGTTTATCTGGTCTTGACCCCATCTTCGGTCCAGTTCGGATGAGAGCCGAGGACTCAACTGGCCCCCTGTGGACAACATGAAGAAAACCCGGCCCACCCCCGTCGTGTTCCCCTTCGATGTGCCCTCGCAAACTGGCTCGCCGACCCAACCGACACCATGACCGGGCCTCTCCAAGGCCCCCCCTCGGCCGCCCCGCCCTTCCGCCTCCCAGTCGCACAGCCACCTCCGACCGACCACTACGGCAGTGGACCCCCAACGCCCCACACTGCTCACCGGATCATCCACCGGCCGATACCATCGCCTGACCACCCCACCCGATTCCGAGTTCAGAACGCGCGCTCGCAACCCTCCCCGCACCGCTTTCTCCTCCGGGCCCGTCCATGTCCGCCGCGCCGCTTCCTATCCCGCTCACCGGCCCATCCGCGGCCCCCCGCGCAGGCGATGGCGGCGAACTTGTCATCCTCCATCTCCGCCCGAGCGCCTGGTTCATTCTGCTCTACCGCCTGCCGCTGCACCTCGCGCTCGCCCTGATCGCGCTCGCGGCCCAGCCCCTCGCCGCGCGCCTTCCAGATGCACTGGGCGAGGGCCTCCGCCAGCCGCTCTCACTCGCCGCGCCCCTCGCCATCCTCGCGCTGCTCCTCTCGTGGATGGTGAACATCATCGATGTGCTCAGTCGCACCTACACCCTCACCGACCGCCGCATCGCGCGCTCCTCGGGCATCCTCTCACGCATCACGATCGAGGTCCCCCTCGCCCGCATCCAGTCGGTCGCGCTCTCCCGCTCGCTCCGCGAGCGCATCGTCGGCATCGGCTCGCTCTCCCTCTTCTCCGCCGCCGCGGGCGGTGCCCCGGACCTCTCGTGGTTCATGGTCGCGCAGCCCGCCGCGCTCCTCGCGCAGGTGCGGGCAGAGGTCGATCGTGCCCGAGACTCCGCCCACGGGAGCAACCCCTGAACCCGCCGCCGCCTTCGTTCCCGATCATCGGCCTCGCCGGCGGAATCGGTGCCGGCAAGAGCGAGGTCGCCCGCGCACTCGCCCAGGAAGGGTGTTGCGTCGTTGATTCCGATGCCCTCGGCCGCGCTGCCCTCGCCCGCCCGCAAGTCGTCAAGCAGTTGGTCGAGTGGTGGGGGCCTTCGATCCTCGATCACGCCGGTGCCGTTGATCGTGCCCGCGTCGCCGCCATCGTCTTCCGCGCGCCCGTCGAGCGGGCCCGCCTTGAGGCCCTCCTTCACCCCATCATCATGGCCGACCGTGAGCGCACCTTCGCCGCCGCGGCTGCCTCCGGCGCCCCAGCCGGGGTCATCGATGCTCCCCTGCTCTTTGAGGTCGGGCTCGATGCCCTTTGCCATGCGGTCATCTTCGTCGATGCACCCCGGCCGATCCGCCTCGCCCGCGTCAAGGCCACCCGAAACTGGGACGAGGATGAACTCGCCCGCCGCGAAGCATCCCAGATCCCCGCAGAAGAAAAGCGAAAACGCGCGGCCTACTGTCTCATGAACCACGGGGATCGGGCCGATCTCGCAAAGAAGGTCCGATCAACGCTGGCGACCATCCTGGCCGCGCCTTCCGCCCCCGGCGGACTCGGCTGACGCGGCGGGAAGGGCGGATGCCCCCCTTGTACACCCTGCGGTCTCTGTTACGCGCGGCTTCGCAGCCGGTGTGAACCATCGACCTTCCCAGCGCGTGTCCACTCCGGTTCTTCCGGCCCCACTCCGATCGCCCCCAGACCTTGCCGAGCCCGCGCCGTCGGCCACTCGCATCTCCGCATCGATCCGTGCCACCAGCGCACGAGCCACCCGGAACAGCGTACGAGAGTGCTCTCACCATCCGGCCCTTCGCTTTCTTCCGGCCACCCGCGCCGGCCATGACCACTTCGCGCTGGCCGCTGGCGCACTTTTTCCCTCGGAGTCCATTGTGTCTACCAAGCCCGGCCCCGGCATCTCCAATCCTGCCCCCGCACCCGCTCCCGCACCCCCAGTCTCCTATGGCGGTGGCGGCGGTGGTGGAAACGGTCCCGGCGGCCCTCCCGGCCGCGGCGATCCGCAGATGGGGTTCTTCGCCGGTCATCGCCGTAAGAAAAAGAAGAAGCGCTTCGGCGGCGGCAACTTCTATGAGGGCGGTGGTGGCGGCGGTGGAGGTAGTGGG
>JBQTIJ010000083.1:0-2735 GCA_052388255.1 Phycisphaerales bacterium | reverse complement strand
GCCGGGTGGCGACGCCGCCGGTGGCGGGGGCCTTCCAGAGGTCGCCCTCGGCCACGATGATGAGGGTCTGGCCGTGCAGGGCGGGGAAACGGGCGTAGGCCGCGGGGCCGCTCGCGGGTGCCTGCATCGGTGCCGCAGAGAGGAAGGCGGCGGCGAGCGACGAGAGGAGTGTCTGCATGATGGGGCTCAGAGGGACCGCAAGGCCGGGCTCGCGAGAGGCGCGAGCGTGCAACGACGCGGCGGATGGTACAGGGGCGGAGCCACGGCGTGGCCTGTGCAAAACGCCCGAAGCCCTCCGCAGGGGGAGGGCTTCGGGGAGTTCAACGGAGAGGGGGAGATTCGAACTCCCGATGACGACAAGCGCCATACTGGTTTTCGAGACCAGCCCGTTCAACCGCTCTGGCACCTCTCCGGGTATGGTGCGGCGAGGACGATCCTTGGATCGGGCGGGGGGAGGGTCAACTTTGGCGGCCCCTCGGAGTTGGGGGAAGGGTCTCGCCGGGGGCGGCCTGAAGGCGACAGGTCGGGGGCGGAGCGTATGATTCAAAAGTTTCAATCTGTGCTGAAACCACGGCTCGGCGGGGCGGATCAGGCGGGTGCGGAAGACCATGGCGACAGAGATGCTCGAACAGGCCGTTGACCGCTCGCCCGGGTACCGGGACGCGCGGATGGAGCCGATCGGGGCGAAGGTCGCGCGGGGGGAGCGCCTGACGATCGAAGAGGGCGAGGTGCTCTTCAGCACGGCAGACATCTGGGGCGTCTGCCGGCTGGCCGACTCCGTGCGGCGGCGGCTGCACGGGGACGTGGCCTATTACAACATCAACCGGCACCTCAACTACTCGAACGTGTGCGCGTTGTCGTGTACGTTCTGCGAGTTCTACCGCAAGCAGGGCGAGGAGGGGGCGTACACGCGCGACATGGCGTATGTGCGGGAGGAGGTCCGCAAGGCCGTCGAGGGCGGGGCGACCGAGATGCACTCGGTGGGGGGGCTGCACCCCTACCTGCCCTGGGACTACTACCCGGAACTGGTGCGGACGATCCGGGAGACGGCGCGGTCGCTGGGGAGCGAACTGCACGTGAAGGCCTTCACGGCGGTGGAGGTGGTGCACCTGGCCAAGATCGCGCGGAAACACCGGAGCGAGGACCCGGCGGTGGGCATCCGCTTTGTGCTCGAGGAGCTGAAGGCGGCGGGGCTCGGCTCCTTGCCGGGGGGCGGGGCGGAGGTCTTCGACGATCGCGTACATGATGAGGCGTTCAAGGGAAAGATCAGGTCGGATGTGTGGCTGCTGGTCCACAAGATCGCGCACGAGATCGGGCTGAACACCAACGCGACGATCCTCTATGGGCACATCGAGGACCGGCGCGAGCGGCTGGTGCACATGGACCTCCTGCGGCTGGCCCAGGACGAGGCCCTGGCGCGGCGGGCGAGCGCGACCGACCCAGCGAGCGCGGGGGCCTTTCAGACGATCATCCCGCTGCCGTTCTTCCCGGATGGGAGCGACCTTGAACGGCTGCCGGGGCCGACGGGGCTCGAGAACCTGCGGACGCTGGCGGTGGCCCGGCTGATGCTCGACAACTTCCCGCACGTGAAGGCCTTCTGGATCATGCAGACGCTGCCGATGGCGCAGCTGATGCTCCAGAACGGCGCGGACGACATCGACGGAACGGTGGTGTGGTACGACATCACCAAGGTGGGTGGCGCGGGCACGCACCAGGAGGTGAACGTGTGGGCCCTGCAGAAGGCGATCCTCGAAGCGGGGTTCACGCCGGTCGAGCGCGACACCCTCTACCGGCGCGTGCAGCGCGATGGCGTTCGCTGGAGCGTGGCGAGGTGATCCCCGGCTCACCGTGCAAAGCCCGCACATGATTCGTCTGACCTCGCAGGAGCCGGGCTTGCCGGGAGTATGCTTGCCGGGGTGACTTCTTTCTCCTCTCAACTCGTGGGGCGCGACCGTGAGATCCTCGTGATCGCTCTGCCCGAGGCCGTCACCGACGAGCAGGAGATGCAGATCCGCGATGAGGTCCGGGCCCGGCTACCCCGCCGCAACGATGCGGGGCTGGTGCTCGACTTCTCGGCGGTGGGCCTGATCAACTCGATCGGCATCACCTGCCTGCTCAAGATCGAGGAGGACACCCGCAAGAGCGGGACGCGGATGGTCTTCGCGAACGTCCCCGCGCCGATCGCGCAGTTCTTCCGGCAGCTCAAGCTCGACCGCAAGTTCACGGTCCACCCTTCAGTGGACGACGCCGTCGCGGCGGTGACGGTCCGCTGAGGGGGATCAGCGTTTGCGCTTCAGCCAGGCGTGCAGTTTGGGGGCGGGCCAGGTGTTGATGCACTGGTCGGGGGAGAGCCAGCCGCGGCGGCCGGTGAGGACGCCATAGCGGAGGTTGTCGGCGTCGCCCGCGTCGTGGGTGTCGCAGTTGATGGCGATGAGGCAACCGGCATCGACCGCGGCCTTGACGTGGCTATCGCGAAGGTCAAGCCGCAGAAAATGGGCGTTGATCTCCAGGGCGACATCATGGGCCTTGGTGGCCGCGATGAGTGCGGCCATGTCGGGCTCGAGGCCTTTGCGGCGCGCGACGAGGCGGCCGGTGGGGTGGCCGAGGATGTCGAGCCAGGGGTTCTCGAGGGCGCGCAGCAGCCGATCGGTCATTTGGCTGCCGCCCTGATTCATGTGGGAGTGGACGCTGCCGATCACCAGGTCGAGTTGGGCGAGGGCTTCGTTGTCGAGATC
>JBQTIJ010000082.1:0-9554 GCA_052388255.1 Phycisphaerales bacterium | reverse complement strand
GTACCCGCCGGTCGCGCTCGCGTCTGAGCCGAGCAGGCGATCGATGCCGATGTCGAGCGTGCCGTTGCCGTTGAGGTCACGGTAGAACTCGACCCGGGTGACGCCCGCATCGTCCGCGACGTTGTTGGCGGTAAAGGTGGCGCTCGTTAGCCGGGCGACCGTGGCGTTCGTGGGGACGACAGACCCGATGGTGGGGACGGCGTTGATGCGGCCAGTGACAGAAGGGACGTTGGCGGCGAGGGTCGAGACACCGTCGGTATCGACGGCGACGGCGAAGATGCGGTACATGCCCGGGGCGAAGCCGAGAGCGTCGGTGGCCGCGACTTCGAGGGTGTACCCGCCGATCGACGAAGTGTCCATGCCGATCAGCGTGACCATCATGGGGTCGAAGGTCGTGAGGCCAACTGGGCCGCGGTAAAACTCGACGCGCGCGATGGTGCTGTCGAGGTCGCGGACGTTGGTGGCGGTCAGGCGCAGCATGGAGCCGACCATGGGCAATGGGTCGGGCGTGCGGGTGACGCTCGCGACCGTCGGCGGGGCTGAGCTGATGGCGACGATGGCCGTGGCGATCGCGCCCGTGGTGTTGTCGGCATCAAGGGCACGGGCGAAGACGGCCAGATTGCCGAGGGAGAGGGTCGCGGTGGCGAGGTTGATCGAATAGACGCCGTTGGTCGCGGTGGTGTCCTCGCCGATCAGGGTGTCGGTGTCGGGGTCGAAGGTGCCGTTGCCGTTGCTGTCACGGAAGAACTGCACGCGGGTGATGTTGTTGCCGTCGTCGGTGGCGGTGGCGCTCAAGACGGCCACGTTGGGACGCAGCGCGGTCACGTTGTTGAAGACGGTGATGACGGGAGCGGTGTTGACCCGGACGGTGGTGCTCACGGCGACGCTGACGGCGCCTTCGTTATCGGTGGCCTGGGCGAAGATCCGGTTGAGCGAGGTGCCGAGGGTGAAACCCGTGGTCGAGATGTTGGAGATCGAGTATCCGCCGACGGCGCTCGTGTCCTCGCCGAGCAGGGTGTCGGTGTCGGTCTGGAGCATGCCGTCGCCGTTGCTATCAAGATAGAACCGGACCCGCGCGATGGACCCGTCGGCATCGACCACCGTGTTGGCGGTGATGGTGATGGATGCACCCTGCGTGAGAATGGGGTTGGGTGTGGCGCTGACGGAGTTGATGGTGGGGCTGGCGTTGACGAAGGCGACGGCGGAGGCGACGGCGGTATTGCCGCCGCTGGTGAGTGCGCCCCGCGCGAAAATCAGGTTTACGCCCGCGCTGAATCCGTTGGCGTTGCCACTGAAGACAAACCCGCCGTCGGGGCCGTCTTGGCCGAGGAGCATGTCGGTTTCAATGTCGAATGCGCCGTTGCGGTTGCTGTCGAGGTAGAAACTGACGGTGTTAACATCGACGTCGGCGAAAGTGGCCCCGCCTGCGGTGGCGGTGAAGGCCGCTCCCACGCCGCCGATCGGGAGCGGGGCGACCTGCAGCTGCGCTGCCGCCTGCCCCGCACCGACGTTGACAGAGAAGACATCGGTCGTGGTCGAGCCGTCCACGCCGGTGATCGTGACGGTGATGTCGGCGCTCCCCGAGAGGTTCTGGCCGGGGGCGACGACCAACCGACCGTTGTAGAGATAGGCCGAGACGAGCGTCGGGTTCGAGCTTGTGACGGTGTACGTCAGCGACTGGTTGACGACGCTCGCGCGGTCGCCGTTGACAGCGATGCTCGAGGTGGTGACAAAGTCCGCGGGCCGGATCGTCTGGTCGTCGTAGCTGTCGCGCACCGGGAGTTCATCGAATGGGCTGCCGAAGTTCCGGCGGCGCAGGTTCGAGATCGCATCCGGCACCGAGAGGCCGTTGATGATGCGGCCGAAGGCGGTGAACCCGCCGTTCTGGTTGTCGAGGTTGCCCCGGTTGTCAGCAAGGTTGAAGAACCACTGGTTGGTCGCGCTGTTGGGATCGCCGCCGAGCTTGGCCATGGCGATCGTGCCGCGGATGTTGTTGTTTCCCGGCTCGTTCTGGATAGCGGGATCGGAGGCGATGGCGGGTGGAGCGGTGTTGTTCTGGCTGGGGAGCGAGAATCCGCCGCCCTGCACCACAAACCCGGGGACCGAGCGGTGGAAGACGTTGTTGATGTACCGCCCGTTGGCGATGTAGTTCAGGCAGTTGGTGACGGTGATCGGCGTCGTGCGGGTGCGCGCTGCGCCGGCCTGGTCGAAGAGTTCAACATCAATGGTGCCTGAGGTGGTGTTGAAGCGGACGAGTGTGCCCGTGATGCCGTCGTCGTTGTACCGGCCCGTGAGGTCAAAGACCATGACCCCGCTGTTGAGGTCAATATTCAGATCCGCGAGGGCCTGGCCGTTGTTCACCACGATGGCCATCAGCCGCCGATCCTCGAGTGTCTCCATCATGGCTTGGGCGGCCGGGCGCCCGGCTCGGCGCCACAGGCGTGCCGGAGCGCTGGTGGACTGACTGAAAAGGGACATCGCGCGAGCATCGGTTCGGCTCTTCATGAAGCAGTCCTCAAGTGGCCCCGTGGACAGGGGCGCCGGTGAAACTGGGAAATCTCTCAAATGATAAACACCCCCCGCGCGGGGTCGAACGACCCCGGACAGGAATCCACACTTCGGTACGACCGAAGTGCCCTGAAGGATTCAGCGATCGCGCCAAAACCCTACCGAGAGTCGAACGACAAAGAGCCAGGCCGATTGCTCACTCGATCATGGGGATCTGGAGCCCTTTTTCTCGGGCGCAGCCGGCGGCATCGTCGTACCCGGCATCGGCATGTCGGAATACGCCCATGGCCGGGTCATTGGTCAGGACGTTGCGCAGGCGACGCTCGGCCTCCGGTGTCCCATCGGCCACAATGACCTGCCCGGCGTGCTGGCTGAAGCCGATGCCGACGCCGCCGCCGTGATGGAAACTGACCCACGAAGCCCCGCCTGCGACGTTCACGAGAGCGTTGAGGATCGCCCAATCACTGACCGCGTCGGTGCCGTCCTTCATGGACTCCGTTTCGCGGTTGGGGCTGGCGACGCTGCCGCAGTCAAGGTGGTCGCGACCGATGACGATCGGGGCCTTTACACGCCCGTTTGAAACGAGCGTGTTGAAAAGGATGCCCGCCCGATCGCGCTGACCGAGGCCGAGCCAGCAGATTCGGGCAGGAAGCCCCTGGAATGCGAACCGGGGCGCACAGCGGTCAAAGTCACCCGAGAGCAGCGCCTCCGGGTTGGCGTGGCAACCGAGGATCCAGGCATGCATCCGTGCGCTGTACTCGCTCTCGCTGGCGGGGAAGAGCTTGAGGATCTCGTGGTCTGTCACATAGATATCACGGGGATCGCCTGAGAGAGCGACCCAGCGGAATGGGCCGCGCCCGACACAGAACTGCGGCCGGATGAACGCCGGCACAAACCCGGGGAACGCGAACGCCTCGCCGAACCCGTTGTCATGGGCCCGCTGGCGGATGTTGTTGCCGTAGTCGAAGGTGATGCTGCCGCGGGCCTGCAGGTCCACCATGGCGCGGACGTGCCGGGTCATAGTGTCGATCGAGTGTCGTTCATACTCGGCGGGGGAGGCCCGCCGGTACTGCTCCGCCTCGGCCATGGTGAGTTGTGCCGGCACATAGGCCATCGCGTCGTGCGCACTCGTCTGGTCGGTGAGCACGTCCACATGGATCTTCCGCTCCAGCAGTCGCTCCAGCAACTCGACCGCGTTGCACTCGACACCGATACTGACACCCTGTCGCGCGGCCTTGGCGGCCAGGGCCCGATCAATCGCGGCATCGACCCCATCGACCACCTCGTCAAGGTAACGGTCGCGCTGACGGCGAAGGAGCGCCTTGAGGTCAACGTCCGCGATCAGGCATGTTCCCCCGTTGAGCGTTATCGCCAGTGGCTGAGCGCCGCCCATCCCCCCGCATCCGGCCGTTACGCACAGCCGCCCGGAGAGCGTGCCGCCAAAGTGCATGCGGGCGCACTCGCCGAACGTCTCGTAGGTCCCTTGCACAATGCCCTGCGTGCCGATGTAGATCCACGAGCCGGCCGTCATCTGGCCGTACATGATCAGCCCTTTGGCGGCGAGCTGGTCGAAGTGATGCTGCGTCCCCCAGTGGGGGACCAGGTTGCTGTTGGCGAGGAGCACGCGCGGTGCGTCCGCATGGGTCCGCACAACACCGACGGGCTTGCCGGACTGGACGAGCAGCGTCTCGTCCGGGGCGAGCGTTTTGAGCGTGCTCACAATTGCATCGAAGGCCGGCCAAGATCGAGCGGCCTGCCCTCGTCCGCCGTAGACCACAAGTTGATCGGGCTTCTCCGCTACCTCCGGATCAAGGTTGTTCATCAGCATCCGCATGGCCGCCTCGGCCTGCCAGGTTCGGCATGTCCGCTCTGAGCCCCGGGGGGCGCGAACGGGCCGGGCCCCGGGGAGGGGTGCATTGCCGAGCATGGCCAGAGCCGTGTTTTCTGGCGCAGCGCCTGTCGGAGGAAGCGGGTTGCCGGTGGAGGGTGGGGTTCGGATGGCGGACATGCCCGATCGTACAGGGCACGCCCGCCCGGGTGGCGTCGATGGCGGCCTTCGCCCCCTCTACGCCCGGTCCACGCCCGTCTTGGCACTCGTCGGGCTGAAGAGGTCGAGGATGATGGTCTCTTCCAGTGCCACACACGAATGCGGGAGGTTCGGCGGAAGGTGGAGGACTTCCCCACCAACCACGATCACCTCTCGGTACGCAGGCGTTCCCTCGGGCCCGAGCCCGAATCGGCAACGGCCCGAGAGCAAGACCACGAACTGCTCGTTCTCATGGGCATGGCTGGGGACCGTGAACTGCGGCGCAAGGGTCACGCGCGAGATCATCATCCGCTCGCCGATCACCCGTTGCCGCCGAATCAGCGGCATGGGCGCATCAACGGGGAGCTCGCTCCATGCGTGCTTGAGTGGTTCGGTGGAGTCAGGCATCGGGCAGCATATACCCGACCATGGCCCCGCTTCGAGTTACGGCCGGACTGTGAGCGATGCCTTTCGTTCCGCGATTTCGGCCTTGATGCCGGCGACGAACTTCTCGAGCGGCATGGCACCCGCGTCCTTCTCGTCGCCACGGATGCGAACGCTCACCGCCTGCTGCTCGGCATCGCGCGGGCCGACGATCAGCAGATAGGGGATCTTCATTTCCGCCGCGACCTTGATCTTTCCTTGCACCCGGTCGTTCCCTGTATCGGTCGAGACACGCACGCCGACCTCGCGGAGCGCGGCTTCGACACTCGCGGCGTAGTCGTTGGATTTTTCGCTGATGGGGAGCACCCGAACTTGCTCCGGGCTGAGCCAAGTCGGAAAGGCCCCGGCGAAGTGCTCGATGAGCACACCAACGAACCGCTCCATGCTGCCGAAGGGGGCCCGGTGGATGACCACGGGCCGGTGGGGCTTGTTGTCCGGACCGACATACGACAAGTCGAACCGGTTGGCCATGCTGTAGTCCACCTGCACGGTGCCGAGTTGCCACTCGCGGCCGATTACGTCCTTGACCACGAAGTCGATCTTGGGCCCGTAGAAGGCCGCTTCCCCCGGTTCCTTGCTGAAGGAGACGCCCAGCGACTCGGCCGCGGCGATGCAGGCCGCCTCCGCCTTGTCCCAACTCTCCGGGGAACCGGTGAACTTCTTCGCGTCGGGGTCGCGCAGGCCGACGCGCACGCGATAGTCCTTCATGCCGAGCGTGGCGAAGATGGCCTTGACAAGCGCAAGGCATCCCTGGATTTCCGCGGGCACCTGTTCCTCAGTACAGAAGAGGTGGGCGTCGTCCTGGGTGAAGCCACGGACGCGGGTCATGCCGTTGAGTTCGCCCGATTGCTCCCACCGATACACGGTCCCGAACTCTGCGAGCCGGACGGGCATATCGCGGTAGGAATGGGGGGCGGACGCGAAGATCTTGGCGTGGTGCGGACAGTTCATGGGCCTGAGCATGAACCCCTCGATGAGCTTGTCGTCCGCCATCACGCGGTCGGCGGTGATGGTGTTCGACCCCGTCCGCTCGTTGATGCCCGCGGCCAGACGCGCAGAGACCCCCTCCACGCGGTTCACCATTTCAGCACAAGAGCAGCCGCTCGTGCAGAGTTCTTCAAGGGCCTGACGTTCGATAACGGGCGGGAACTGGCTCTCTTTGTAGTATGGAAAGTGCCCGGAGGTCTTGTAGAGCTCGAGGGAGCCAATGTGCGGGGTGAAGACCTCGGTGTACCCCTGCTTGCGGAGTTCGCCGCCGATGAAGGTCTGAAGCTCCTTGCGCACGACCGAGCCGGCGGGTGTCCACAGGATCAGGCCCTGACCGACAGTTTCATCGATGTGAAAGAGTCTGAGTTTGCGCCCGATCTCCCGGTGGTCACGGGCCGCGGCTTCTTCACGCTGCTTGAGATACGCATCAAGCTCGGCCTGGGTGGGGAAGGCGGTGCCGTAGACGCGGGTGAGTCGATGGGTCGGGTCGTCGCTCTCTTGCCCATGCCAGAAGGAAGAAGCAAGCGACATGACCTTGATCGCGCCGATGCGGCCGGTGGAGGGGACGTGGGGGCCGCGGCAAAGGTCTTCCCAATCCTGGCCTGGGGTGCCGGTGGCATAAAAGGAGAGCCGGGCGTCTTTACGGCAGACGAGTTCAAGACCGTTGAACGACCGACTCATCTCCTCGCCTGGTCGGCCGGCCCGATCCGCCTCGATCGCGCGGACACCATTATCAAGCTTGTACTTGTTGCCTTCGCGCTGAAGTTTTTCGACCACTCCGGCTTCATCGGCCACAACCGGCACCTCGTACCGGCAGAACTTTCGATCCGCCTGCACGATCTCCGCCATCCGCCGGTTGATCGCCTCGAACTGATCGCTCGAGAACTTCTTTCCCTCCGGGACAAACATGTCGTAGAAGAAGCCCGTGTCGGTCGCGGGGCCGTAGGCAAGCTGGACGTCCTTACCGACCACGTCCTGAATCGCTTCGGCCATTACATGGGCCGCAGAATGGCGGATGAGCGCCAACGCCTCCGGAGCCATCGGCTGCCCCGGCTTGGGGGCAGTGATGAGCGCGACCTTCGCATCGCGGTCGATCACGAACGACAGGTCCTTCGTCTCGCCATCCACCTTGCACGCGAGAGCCGCCTTGGCGAGGCCAGCGCCGATCGACGCGGCGACTTCAAGGCCGGTCACGGGCTTGTCAAAGGACTTGGTCTTGCCGTCGGGGAGGGTGATGGTGGGCATGGTGGATCCGGCAAACAGATGGGGACAGAAGCGGGCAACAGGGAGCAGAACTGCGTGACCTTCGACACGCGCGGCCGTTTATTGGCCGGGCTTGGGTTCGGCGGGGGCATAGAGACGGAGCGCCTCGCACTCCGGGCATCGGTAGGCGACGACCTTCAACCCCTCCTTCACCTGCCCGGAACGTGCCTCGCCCGAGAGCCACGATGGTTCCGGCATGCCCGCGCACCAGCGAGGCATGTTCACCACATTCATGTGGCCGCGATCGGTCAGGAAGCCGATCTCCATCTCCTTCTTGCAGACGAGGCACACGGGCTTAGCAGCCATTGGGGACTCCGGTCGGTGAACAGACGCGAACACGAAGGATGTGAAACGAAAACGCCCGGCGCGAAGGCCGGGCGTTGGAGAGGTATGGTCGGGCACCGGCAGGCCCGTGATCAGGAACTTGACGTCGATGTCGGAGTAGGCACGTCGGAGGGTACGCCCGAGGAGGGCGCACCGCGCTATCGACCGGAGCGTCCCGCAGCTCGCCGCGTTGATCGGCCCTTTCGCGGCTCCCGCCCAGACCACAGCTCAACAAGTTCAAAGCGTGTCGAGACGCCAAGCGTTCGGTAGATGAGCTTCACATGGTCATGGACGGTGAAGGGACTCCGCTCGAGGGCCTGCGCGATCTCACGTTCCGTCATGCCGTCGACCAAGCGCTGGAGGATCGGGCGCTGCGTGGGGGAGACGCTGTCGAGCATGGCGCGGCGATGCCGTTCGGGCTCGGCGACCGCGTGTACAAACCCATCCCGAAGCGGCCCGGAGAGAATCCGCAGGATGCAACTCGCACGTTGGGCCATGCCCGGCATCCGGGCTGGCAGGTCAGCCCGGAAGACCAGGAGCCCATCGCCATCAACCCACGGGATGACCAGAGCCACCTGAACGAACCCATCGAGCCCCGCCTGCAATCGCTTTGCACGAGTCCCGGACCCTGCCCATGCTGCTGCGGGAATCAGGTCAAGGTGCGATTGGCAGAGATTGGGGAGGGCAAGCACAACCCAGCCCGGTTCATCCGCAGGGGCCTGAGGGTGCCGCCATACGTTCAAGGCCCTCCCCAAGCCGCCATCGGACTGCCTGTGATAGACCGAAGCGCTCACCACGGGGCTGGATTCACCATCGGCCAGGATCAACGCATCGAGCGCGACCGAGGCGTTCCGCAGCCACCCCGCGGCGGTCGGGTTCTCATGCAGCAGAACGCGGGTGAGCGCAGCCGCGATTGAGGCGGAGTCCGCTGCGGAGATCGCACTATTCGCCTGCCCTGCCGACCCGACCGGTTCAACCGTGGGGATCGGCGAACCGGCTGGTGGGAGCCGGCGGGTCTCGTCGTGTGGGTGCGGTTGGTTCATTTCAGAGGGAGTCCATTCCCGTTCAGTGATGCCTGTTCCCTAAGAAAACGGTACAGGTTTTTGTCTTTCTGAGCGCAATCCACCGGCTTCCATGGCGTCAAAAACGCCATCGCATGGATCAATGTCGATGGAATCAACACAAACACCTAAGAACTGACTTCTCGTACACCACCAGTGAAACAGCGTTGCGCTCACTCTGCCCCGTCAATGTTGCGACCGCGCGGCCAATGCTCTCCCGCTACCCTCTCCGCCAATCCGTAGTTCGGGGGCACCGGCCACTTCTGGCTCGGAGTCCCTTCTCCTCTTCAACGAGTGCTCTTCGATGTCGAACGTTCAGTACAACCCCAAGACCCAGGTCTATCTTGCGGCCGACAGCAACCAGGCGCTCGGGATCGGCGAGTTTGCGGTCGACTTCATGTCGGACGTGGCGGGCAAACGCGGCGAGCCGGATGCGTCGGTGCGCGAACGCACCAACATGTTCCATGTGGATGCCTGCATCTGCGGGGTCTCGGCGTTGGCGCGCGGCACCAACGCCCCGACGGTGCTTCGCAACGAAGCGCTCGGGTATCGAGCGCCCGCGCGCGGGTTCGGATCACTCCTGGGGCTCGGCGCGGCGCAGGGGCGTGGGGGCGCCACGGTCTTTGGTTCTGATGCTGACCTGATGCCTGAGAAGGCGATTGTGGCCAACGCGTCTGCCGTGCGCGAGTGGGACAGCAACGGCACCAACTTCGGATACAACCCCACGCAGGGGCATACGGCCGGCGAGTTCGGGCACAACGACTTTTACCCCGTCGCCCTCGCGGCGGCGCAGCTCCGCGGGAGGAACGGCGAGTACGCCCTGCGCGGGATGATCCTGCTTGATGAGATTCGCGGGCGGCTCGCGGAGGTCTTTTCCCTCAAGACGTACAAGATCGACCATGTGCTGCACGGCGCGATCGCCTCGGCGGCGACGTATGGCG
>JBQTIJ010000081.1:0-5336 GCA_052388255.1 Phycisphaerales bacterium | reverse complement strand
GTAGTCCGGGTCGTGGGCACCGGATATCGACCGCATGGAAGTGCCGAACGGGAAATTGGTGCGGGTGTCGACCGGGGACCGGAGTGTTGTCGTCGCTCATGGTCTGCCTGACGGGTCGTTGGTCTTTGTGAGCAGCCGGGACGGGCAGAACAACATCTATCGGCTGCGGGCGGGGGCGACGGACGCGGTGGCCGACGTGACGGCGGTGACGCAACTGACGCGGTTCGCCCCGGGGAAAGAGGCGACGATCGGGCACGGCGTGCGGGACCTTTCCGTGAACGCGACGGGCACGATGGCGGTGTTCTGCGTGTGGGACACGCTGTACACGCTCGACCTGCGCGCGGCGACGCCGGAGGCGCGGGCGGTGGCCGTCCGCGTGGGGGGCGATACCGGCCAACTGGATGTGATCCGGACGAACCTCTCAAAGCAGGTGCGCGAGGCGGCCCTGAGCCCCGATGGAAAGACCATGGCGGTGGCGGCACGGGGTGAGATCTTTGTGCGGAGCACGGAGAAGGACCGGCCGACGCGTAGGGTGACGGCGGGCGCTGCCAAGGACGAAGATGTGGCGTGGTCGCCGGATGGCAAGCGGCTGTACTTTGTGAGCGATGGCCAGGGGACGCGCGGGGTGTACATGGCGACGGTCGCGATGAGCCGCGAGGACGTGGCCGCCGAGCCCGCCAAGCCCGAAGCGAAGCCCGAGACGAAACCCGAAGCCAAGCCCGAGACGAAGCCAACGGAGGAACCCGCAAAGGGGGCTGAGGGCGAGGTCAAGGGCGATGCAAACGGCGAGGGCGAGAAGAAGGAGCCCGAGAAGAAGGAGAGCAAGAAGAAAGTGGACGAGGGGAAGCGGTGGGCCGAGGCCCTGACCTTCACGATCGCGCCGGTCTACACCCCGGTGAATACCGAGATCATGTCTCCGCGTTTCTCGCCCGATGGCAAGCGCGTGCTCCTGACGCGGAACCTTGGTGACCTGCTGCTTGCGGAGGTGGATGACGAGGGGCGGATCTCCGAGGGGAGCGTGCGGGTGGTTTTCTCCGGCTGGAATGAGCCGGATGTGCAGTGGAGCGCCGACTCGCGGCACATCGTGTACGCGGTGGAGGACCTGAACTTCAACAGCGATGTCTTTGTGCTCGACCTTGATGCGCCTGCGGGGAGCGGGGCCGCGGCGCCGGTGAACCTGACGCGGCACCCCGACCTTGACCACTCGCCCCGGCTGTCGGCGGATGGGAAGGTGCTCGCCTTCCTTTCTGACCGGGATGCCGACTCGAACGGGCGCGACGACGTCTACATAGTGACGCTCGACCGGACGCTCGATGGGCTGCGGCCATACGAACTGGCGGAGTACTTCAAGGACGCGGCGGAGAAGGCAAAGAAGCGCAAGCCGCTGGGCGCGCCCGAGGGCGGCAAGCCCGCGGGCGATGGGGAGGAGAAGCCGGAGGCCAAGGCCGAACCGGCGGGTGGCGGCGGAGCGGGTGGCGGGGGCCCGGGCGGACGCGGCCGGCGCGGGCGCGACGGCGCGGAAGATGCGTCAACGGACGACCCACCGGCGAGCGGTGCGAAGGAGCCCGAGAAGAAGGACGCCAAGGGCGACGACAAGCCGAGCGAGAAGGCAGCGGAGAAGCCCGCCGAGAAGAAGGAGACCGGGCCATCGCCAAAGAACCCGCTGAAGTTTGACAGCGATGACGCATGGAAGCGGGTGCGGAAGGTGGTGGATGTTGACGGGGGCGGGGCAGGAACGCTCGAGATCGCGCCGGGCGGAGAGCGGATCATCTTCAGCGCGGGCGCGGAAGGACAGGGAACAGGCCAGCAACTGGTGAGCGTCGATTACAAGGGGAGCGACCGCAAGGTGATCGCGGCCGGGGGCGCATCGAACGTTCGCATCACGCTTGCGGGGGACAAGGTGACGATGGTGCAGGCGGGCGAGGCGGCGATCGGCAAGCCGGGCGGGGGCGAGGTTGAGCGGCAGAGCATCGATGCCCCGGTGACGATCGAAGTGTCCTCGCAGCAGCGCCAGAAGTTCATCGAGGCGGCCCGCACGATCGGGCAGAAGTTCTATCACCCGACGCTCAAGGGGCTGGACTGGTCGGCCCTGACGGCGCGGTATGTGGGCCTGGTCGAGCGGACGCGCACGGACACCGAGTTCAACCGGGTCTTCATGCAGCAACTGGGCGAACTGAACGGCTCGCACCTTGGGATCACGGGCGGACGGTCAACGGGTGGCGCGGGGGAACCCTGCGGCACACTCGGGATCGAGTCGCGCCCCACGGCGGGCGGGTTTGAGGTGACACGCATCCTTGCCGGGACGCCCGCCGACAAGCCGGTCCTGCGCAACAGCCATCGGCTGGAGGTCGGTGATGTCATCACGGCCGTGAACGGCCGGGCCCTGGGCGGGGGCGGCGCGGAGGGCGCTGGGGAGCCGACGCTCGACCTGCTCGCGGCGCTTGCCGGAACCGTCGGGCAGGAGACGCTCCTGACGGTGCGGGCACAGACGGGCACGAGCAAGAATGTGCTGATCGTGCCGCAGGGCGCGGGA
The DNA here is from genome assembly GCA_052388255.1 of Phycisphaerales bacterium. Taxonomy (GTDB): domain Bacteria; phylum Planctomycetota; class Phycisphaerae; order Phycisphaerales; family UBA1924; genus JAEUIX01. The sequence continues at coordinate 2,803 of JBQTIJ010000081.1, read as the reverse complement.
GCGGATACCGCAGCCCGGTATGCCGACGAGGTGCGGCGGAACACGGAACTCGTGGACCGGCTCTCGGGCGGACGGCTGGGGTATCTGCACATCCGCGGGATGGATCTCGCCTCCACGCGCGACTTTGAGCGCGACCTCTTCGCGGCGGCCGAGGGCAAGGACGGGCTGCTGATCGACGTCCGGGACAACGGCGGGGGCTCGACGGCGGACATTCTGCTCGCCTCGCTCACAGCCCCGCGCCATGCGTACACCGCGCCACGCGGGACGGACCCCACCGCCGTGCCCAAGGACGCTTACCCGCGCGACCGTCGCCTGATCTATGGCTACACACGCCCGCTGAGCGTGCTCATCAACGCCAACTCCTTCAGCAACGCCGAGATCTTTGCCCACGCCATCAAGACCACCGGGCGCGGCAAAGTGGTGGGCACGGCGACCTATGGCGGCGTGATCTCAACGGGCGCCTTCTCGCTCATCGACGGAACAACGGTGCGCCTGCCCTTCCGTGGCTGGTACCTCCCCAACGGCAAGGACATGGAGAACAACGGCACGGTGCCGGACATTGATGTCGAGCGTCTGCCGCAGGATGATGCCGCGGGGAACGACCGGCAGCTTGAGGCTGCGGTGAAGGAACTCCTTGATCGGGCGGCCAAACCCTGAGGCCGTGTGTGAGGGTCGGGCGTTGCGCGCTTGCCGAACCGCGAGGGCCTCATGCGAATGAACCCACTGCGCCGGAAGGTCGTGCTGGTGGCGGCGCTTGCGCTGCTCATGCCTGCGGGGTGCCGGCGCGGGCCAGCGTCTCCTCCACCGGCCCCGATGGTGGTCTTCGCGGCGGCGTCGCTGGCGGACGCCTTCCATGAACTCAACATCGCCTTCGCTCAGGCGCGGCCGGAACTCCCGGTGGTCTGTTCGTTCGCGGGCTCAAACCAACTGGTCGCGCAGATCGAGTCGGGCGCACCGGCCCGCGTGCTGGTGACGGCGGATGAGCACTCGATGGCCCGGGCCGTACAGGGGCGGCATGTGCGGGCGGAGGCGGTGCGCGAGGTCTGTGGCAATGAGCTCGCGCTGGTGGTGCCGGCGAACAACCCGGCCCGGGTACAGGGGCTGAGTGACCTGACCCGCGCCGATGTGCGCGTGGTCATGGCGGCTCCGGCGGTGCCCGCCGGGGCGGCCGCGGCGGCCCTGCTGAGCGCGTCGGCGGCGATTCCGACCTTGGGGGCCAACTTCCCGGAGCGCGTGATGCGCAACGTGCGCTCGCAGGAAGAGAACGTGCGGATGGCGATGGCCAAGGTGGAACTGGGTGAGGCGGACGTGGGGATCGTCTACCGGACCGATGCGCTGGCGGCGGTGCGCGGGGGGCGCGGCGCGATGGTCACGATCCCGGACGCGCTGAACCAGCGGACGAGCGTTCGTATCGCGGTGACGGCACGAGCCGAAGGGGAGCCGGGGCCGACGGCGTTCGTGGAGTTTGTGCTTTCCGCCGCTGGGCAGCGAATCATGGCCGAGCATGGCTTTGTCGTCGCCGAACCCGCCCTTGAACCAGCCACACCCGGCCCTGCCCCTTCCCCAAGTGCGCCGGAGACGGGGAAGCCCGGCTGAAGGGTCGGCGGGGATCACCTGGGGGCTGAGCGTGCCGCTGCTGGCGCTCTTTGTGCTGCCCGTTGCTGCGTTGATCAGCCGGGTGCCAATCGCACAAGCGGGCGAGATCCTTGCGGAAGAGCCGTTTCGTCAAGCCGTGCGGTTGTCGCTGATCTCGACTGCGGCCTCGGTGGCACTCTCGATCCTGCTTGGTGCGCCGCTTGCGGCCGCGCTCGCCGGCTCGCGTCGTCGGGGCGGACGACCCTCGCGGCTGCTGGTGATCATCGAGGCGGTGGTGGACCTGCCGACCGTGCTGCCGCCGGCGGTGGCGGGGTTGGCACTCTTACTGGCGTTCGGGCGGGCGGGGCCGATCGGCGGAGTTCTGGCCGCGGCGGGGCTCGATATCTCGTTCTCCCTCTTTGCCGTGGTCATCGCGCAGACGTTCGTGGGTGCGCCGCTCTTTGTGCGGGCTTTTCGGGCGGGGTTAGAGGGGGTGGATGCTGATCTGCTCGATGCCGCATCGATGGACGGTGCCTCGCGCTGGGTGCGGCTGGCGCGGGTGTCGCTGCCGCTGGCGGGGCCGGGCTTCGGCGCGGGGTGCGCGCTGTGCGCGGCCCGGGCGCTCGGTGAGTTTGGCGCCACGATCGTCTTCGCGGGGAGTCTTCCGGGCGTCACGCAGACGCTGCCGCTGTCGGTCTATGTGGCGCTGCACGAGGACCTTGACCGCGCCCTGCTCATGGGCGTGCTGCTGCTTGGGCTCGCAGTCGCGCTCCTTGGCGGAGCGCGGCTGGCCGCCGGGCTTGGCAAGGGTGATTGACCGCTTACTTGGGGAGGTACGAGAACTTTTGACCGCCGACCGAGGCCTCGGCCATGAGCCCGCCGCGGGTCTCAACGAGGACAATGACGCCCTTGGCGTAATCGGCCTTGCCAGCGGCGCCGGCGGAGAGGGCGACAGCGGAGACATTGGCAGCGAATGCGTAGCTGCCGGCCTTGAAGTTGGCGAACTCTCGGTCGGTCAGGAAGACCACGACTTCGCTGTAGGACTGGGCCCCGATCTGAAGGCCGATGGAGCCCTGCGTGAGGTCACAGAAGCCGATCTGCGTTGAGCCCTGAAAGACCTCACCCTTGCCATAGGCCCCGCCGAGGACGAGGCCGGCCTTCCCGATATCGGGAAAGACCGCATAGCCCTTGGCGCCGGTCAGCAGGACATTGAGCGAGGGGTCGGTGT
>JBQTIJ010000080.1:0-4977 GCA_052388255.1 Phycisphaerales bacterium | reverse complement strand
GGGGGCACTCTCCGGGCAGGGGACCACGCTGGAGGGGGTGGTGGGGGCGGTGGCGGCGGACCTTTTTATCGTGGGGGACATTCGCGATCTGGTGGTTCAGGGGGGCAAACTCGCGATCGACGGTGAGACGGACCCTGTGATTCTCTCGCTGAGCGCAGTGGGCATCGCGACGACGCGTGCGCCGGAGGTCGATTGGGTGCCCTCACTGCTCAAGGTGGCGCGCAAGGCGGGGACGGTCTCGACGCGGCTGGGGGAGTCGATGGTGGGGGTGCTGCGCCGCGGCGGGGGGCAGGGGACGGCGCTTGTGGGGGATGTCGCCGCGCTGGGGCGTGCGGTTTCGCCCGGGGGGATGGTCCGGTTGCTGAGGCACGTCGATGATGCGGATGAACTGGCGGCGATCGCGGGGTTTGTGACGCGCGACCCGGAGGGGGCCTTCATCCTCCTCTCGACCGGGCGCGAGGGGGTGGAGGCGGTGGTGCGTGCGGCCCGAGTGGGTGCGCGAGGGGTTGACGGGGCGGCCCTGACATCGCTGAAAGCCGCGGCGAGGAAAGGGCCGGAGGGTGTGCGCTGGTGGCGGAGCGTGGGGCGGACGGCGGCGCGACCCCATGTGCTGGTGGGGCTGGCGAAGGGCGTGTACAAAGGAAATGTCGAGGCGCTGGCAGCGCGGATCGCGGAGCGGCTCGACCCGCACGGGTGGTGGATGGTGCCAGCGGCGGGGGCGTGGGTGATGCTGGAACTGTGGTGGCTTGGGCGCGCGCTCCTTGGGGGAGGGTGGGGGAGGAGCGCACCTGGCCGGGGACCGGGCGCGGCGGCGGGGTCGTACGCTTGAGGCATGGATGTGCCACTCGCGGGGACGGTCACGGGCCGAGTGCGGGGGTTGAAGACGGCGTCGATCCACGGCGATCTCTACTACGACGTGCTGCTTGAGACCGAGGGGGTGACGGCGGCGGCGGGGATGGCGGCGGTGCTGCCACTGCGGGTGGCGTCGCACGCGTGGCCGGCGGGCGGGTTGGCGGGAGCGCGGATTGAGGTGACGTTCCTGATGCGGCAGGTGACGGGCGTGCGGGTGGTCTGAGCGGCGCGCGAGGATTTGTTGTGGGCGCGTTGTTGCACGCGGGGAAATGCACGATATCGTTGAGCGTACGAGTCGGGGCAATGCGCGATCCGAGCCGCTTCTTTCTCGCCGGAATGTCCTGCCGGCGCGGCCCACGAATCCGATCGGCGGCGCCAGGGACAAAGCACACGAATGGCCACGCTTTCCTCGGCGAAGAATGCCTTTCTCCACGGTCGTTGGACGAGCGATGAATCGGCGCGCCTGTACGGCGTGAACGACTGGGGGAAGGGGTATGTGAGCGTGAACGAGAAGGGGCACGTCGCTGTGCTGCCGAACAAGGACGCGGCGCGCCAGATCGATCTCTTTGACGTGATCAGCGGGCTGAAGGAGCGCGGCATCCACACGCCGGTGCTGCTGCGGTTCAACGACATTCTCGAGCACCGCCTGCGCGAGATCCGCAAGGCCTTCGACGACGCGATGACCGACCAGCAGTACGTGGGCGGGTATTCGTGTGTCTATCCCATCAAGGTGAACCAGCAGCGGCATGTGTGCGAGCAGGTGGCGAACCTTGCGGTCGCGCTCAACTTCGGGCTTGAAGCGGGGAGCAAGCCGGAACTGCTGGCGGTGCTCGGGCTTTCGGCCGTGGCGGGCGGGCCGGGTGTGAACGGGATGCCGATCATCTGCAACGGCTTCAAGGACAGCGAGTTCATCGAGACCGTGATCCTCGCGACCAAACTGGGGCGCAACATCATCCCGGTGGTGGAGAAGTTCACCGAGCTTGAGCTGATCGTGAAGCACGCCAAGCAGTACGGCGTGCGGCCGAAGATCGGCGTGCGGGTGAAGCTCAGCAGCCGCGGGGCGGGGCGGTGGGAGTCGAGCGCCGGGGTGCGGTCGAAGTTCGGGCTGTTTGTGAGCGAGGTGCTGCGCGCGGTCGAGTACCTGAAGCGGAACGACATGCTCGACTGCCTGAACCTGCTGCACTGCCACGTGGGGAGTCAGTTGTACGACATTCGCGTGCTCAAGAACGCGATCAACGAGCTGACGCATATCTACTGCGAACTGCACCGGCTGGGCGCGGGCCTCACGATGCTCGATATCGGCGGGGGCATGGGGGTTGATTACGACGGGAGCCAGAGCGCCTGGTCGAGCAGCATCAACTACTCCGTGCAGGAGTACGCGGCGGACGTGGTGTACCGCATCAAGAGCGTCTGCGAAGACGCCAAGGTGCCGCACCCGATGATCCTCTCCGAGAGCGGGCGGGCGATGGTGGCGTATTCGTCGGTGCTGGTGATCGACATCCTCGGGACGAGTTCGTTTGACAGCAACCCGGACCTGTCGGGTATCGATGCGACCATCAAGGCGGAGAACGAGCCGCCGCAGCCGGTGCTCGACCTCGTCGATGCGTACAAATCGATGACCGACCGGAACCTGATCGAGACCTATCACGACGCGACCCAGGCGCGGGACGAGGCGATGTCGCTCTTTTCGCTCGGGTATATGTCGCTGCCGATGCGGGCGGTGGCGGAACAGCTCTTCTGGGCCATCGGGCACAAACTGCTCGAACGCTCGGCCAAGCGCGGCGACCTGCCCGATGAGTTTGAGAACCTGCCGGACCTTTTGAGCGATATCTACTTCTGCAACTTCTCGCTCTTTCAGAGCATGCCCGACTCGTGGGCGATTGACCAGCTCTTCCCGATCACGCCCATCCACCGGCTGAATGAACAGCCGACGCGCCGCGGCATCCTCGGTGATATCACCTGCGATTCAGACGGCAAGATCGACCACTTTGTTGACAAGCGGGTGGATAAGAAGACGCTCGAACTGCACGAAGTGCGCGACCTTCCCGGCGAGGGCAAGGGGGTGGAGCCCTATTACCTTGGCGTCTTTCTGCTCGGGGCGTATCAGGAGATCCTGGGCGACCTGCACAACCTCCTGGGTGATACCCATGCCGTGCACATCTCTCTGAGTGAGGATGGCGGGTGGGGAATCGACGAGGTGATCGAGGGGGACACGGTGGAGGAGGTGCTGCAGTATGTGCAGTACGACATCGAGGACATGAAGCGGGGTATGCGGCTTGATATCGAGGCGGCATGCCGGCAGGGGCGGCTGACCCTTGCGGAGGGCAAATCGCTGCTCAAGTTCTACGACGATGGTCTGGAGGGGTACACCTATCTCGAAGAGTGACCCGGGCAGGGGGCTGACGGGGTGGGTGGGCGGCTGTTTGAATCGGGTGTGTGCCTGAATCCGCAGGAAGGATGTCCCCCTGGCGGTCTGACGGGCCAACCACGGGCGGCTTCGGGCTCTGGGGCGCGTCTGCAACCGGTGGTTGCCGCCGCAATATCAGGGCCTGAGCGGACGTTGTGCCCTGCCACCGGCGGGGAGCGGCGGCCCCTGAAAAGGGGTTGATCCGGCGGCCCTTGTGGGCGGCGGCTCAGCGCTCTCTTGCCACCCGGGCTGGCGTATCTGCCGGTCATGGTGTGTGCGGTCTCGACCTGTGTTGTTCCACGACCTTTGACGTTGTTTCTTCTGGAGTCTTGCCCATGATGCCTCGCCTCAGCCGTCTCTCGATGTCTCTGGTTCTTGCGGTTACGGCGGTCGTTGGGACGACCTCCAGCGTCGCGCTCGCCCAAGGCGGCGGTGGCGGCGGCGGAGGTGGCGGCCGCGGCGGGATGGGCGGCGGCATGATGGGGATGATGGGTGGCGGTCAGGCGACCGAGGCCCGGGTGAGCAGCGAAGACATCTCGAAGATGACCAAGGCGCTGGCCCTGTCGGACGAGCAGGCGGACGCGGCCAAGTTGCTGTTTGATGGCTACCTGGAGGAGCACCAGAAGAAGGCCAAGGAGATGCGCGATCTGAGTGAGAAGGCGCGGGAGGAGTTCCGCGAGAGCCGCGATCCCGCCGTCTTCCAGGAGATGGGCGAAAAGATGGCCAAGTTCCGCACCGATTCGCAGACGGCGGAGAAGGCGCTTTTCAGCGATATCAAGTCCACGTTGACGCCCGACCAGGTGCAGAAGTGGGCTGGGTTTGAGCGCAGCCGCCGGCGTGAGTCCTCCATGAACGGGTTTACGCCCTTCCAAGTGAGCGGCGAGCGGGCGGACGTGATCAAGCTGGTCGAGAAGCTCGAACTGACGGACGACGACAAGGCGAAGATCGCGCCGGTGCTCTCGTCCTATGAAGAGGAGCTTGATGTGGCGCTTGTGAAGCGCACCGAGCTTCAGGAGAAGTCGGAAAGCCAGGGCCGGAACCTCTTCCGTGGGTTCGGCGGCGGTGGCGGGCCGGACGAAGAGACGATGGAGAAGATGGAGAAGATGGTGGTGGAGAACCGCGAGGCCATGATGAAGGTCCGCGATGTGAACAAGCGGTACGCCGGGCAGGTGGAGGCCCAGTTGCCCGTGGCCCAGGCGGAGAAGTTCCGTTCGGAGTTCAAGAAGGCGTCGTACCCGCAGATCTATCGCGAGCGTGGCACGGGCCGCGCCCTCGCGACGGTCGAGAAGTTCGAGGACCTGACGGCCGAGCAGAAGGCCGGGATCGCCGCGGTTCGTGAGACGTACACCCGCGACTCGGCGGCCCTTGCGACCCGTGCGGAGGCGGCCCAGGACGAGCAGGAGAAGAGCTTCTCCATCCGCCGCATGATGGAGGGTGGCCTCTTCGGCGGCGGCGGCCAGGGTGGCGACGCGATGCGCGAGATCGCGGACTCGCGGCGCACGCTCGAGGACTCGACCTATACGAAAATCAAGGAACTCCTGACGCCCGAGCAGGTCGCCAAGCTCCCGGAGCGGCGCGACGAGGGCGGCGGTGGCGGCGGTGGTGGTGGTGGTGGTGGTGGCGCTGGCGGGCAGCGCCGCATGCGTGACGGTGGCGGCGCGGGCGGCGGCGGCGGCGGTGATGCCCAGCCCGGGCAGCAGCGGCGCAACCGGCCGAAC
>JBQTIJ010000079.1:0-2712 GCA_052388255.1 Phycisphaerales bacterium | reverse complement strand
AACCGACACCATACTGGACGGCACCCTCAAAGCCCTGCCAGTCGCCGCCCATGGACCCACGGTTCATGAGGATGACGACCGAGTTGGAGCCGGGGGTGGCGAGGGCGAGGTCGTCGAGGCCGTCGCCCTCAAGGTCAGCGGGGACCACGGCGGAGGGTGTGCTGCTGGCGCTGGTGTTGGCGGGGCCGTTGATGGTGATGGGGGCACCGAGGGAACCGGTGGTGAGATTGAAGAAGGCCGCGCCGCCACCTTCGGGGCGTTCGAGTTTGAGGAACTTGTCACTGGCGCCGCCACCGGCACCGGGGACGCGCGGGAAGAAGGCGACATCAAAGCGATCGGCGGGAAGGCCGGTGGTCTCGCTCGTGGCGATGCCGCCAAGGGCATCGATGATGGGGAGGGAGAGGCCCTCGGCGGGCGGGGCGGGGAATCCGCCTACGGGGGACTGCACGATGAGCCCGCCGCCAAGTTGGACAGGCCCTTGAACAACGAGGCGATCGAACTGGCCGGGGTTGAGGCCGTCGATCTCCATGGTGAGGGTGCCGGAGGCGGCCCCGAGCTCGGGGTCGCTGCTTGCCTGGATGAAGCCGCCTCGGATGGTGAGGGTGCCGGGGGTGTTGCCGGGTTGCACGTCGCCGAAGTTGAGGACGGTGCCGTTGATCGTGCCGTTGCCGTCGAGGAGGCCGTTCTCGCCGATGAGGACCTGCCCCGGGAAGGCGTTCAGGGTGCCGCCGTTGTGGATGGTGACGTGGCCGTTGTTGATGAGCATGACACCGCCGACATCGAGGCGCGAGCCGGCGCCCGCGACGCGGAGGGTGCCGAAGGAGCCGGCTGTCTGGCCGACCTGGCAGATGACAGTGGCGGCGCGGGCTCCATTCTCGATGAGGAGCTCCCCGTTGCCGACCGCGCCGACCACGAGCGAGTTGGAGGCGTTCAGGCGGGTGCCAAGTCCCGAGATGGTGAGCGAGCCCTGGCTCTCACTGTCGGCGGCGATGACGGTGTTGGTCGTCTGGAGGGTGCCGACGCCGAAGACTGTGAGCGAAGGGGCCAGTGCGGGCTGGTCGCCAACGACCAGAGCCGTGCTCTGGAGCGCGTTCAGGTTGAGGTTCCCGCCCGCAAGGTTGAAGGAGACATCGCCATTGCGGATGGCGGCCGAGCGGTACGTGGTGGCGGGGCCGGGGCCGGGGAAGGTGACGGTGTAGGTGGAGGCGGGGAGGGCGAAGAGGGTGTCTTGGGCTGAGGTTGGGAGCGAGGGTGACCAGTTGGCGAACTGGGACGAGCTGCCACCGGCGGGGTTGATCCACTCGCGCGGGCCGGGGCAGGTGGGGCAGTTGACCTGTCGCTCGAACGCGCCCATGTCGATGTGGGGCGAGTCGCCGGGGCCGGTGTCGCTCACGCCGGGATCATCCACAAAGCGGGGGAGCCCAGCGACATCGGTTGGCAGTTGCTCGGTCAGGTTGCTGTCACGGTCGACATCGAAGGTGTCGAGCGGAGTGACGATCGCGTTGCCGGCATCAACGGCGGGGGAGGTCTGCTGCAGGCGGAGGTCGCCGTAGTCGTCGTCGGTTGTGCCCCACACGGTGTCGAGGCCGGGCGAGGGGTTGCGGATGAACTGCGGGTCGACCCCGGCAGGATCGCCCATGATGATGCTGTGCAGGGCGCCCGAAAGGGTGACCTGGAGGAAGCGGGTGGCTTCCGGTGGAGCGCTCGGGATCTGGTTGTTGTCATAGGCGATGCTGTTGTGGAGGAAGCCGTTGTCGTTGTAGATGAAGAACGCGGCATTGAGACCGTCTCCTGATGGGGAGCCGACGTTGGCGACGATGCTGCAGGACTTGATGACGACGCCAGCGTTCCGGGCCCAAAGAGCCATGCCCCCCTCGCCGGGGCCAAAGAGCACGAAGTTCTGGTTGCCGACGAAGGAGGAGTTGGTGAGGTGAAGGACCTGGCTTGAGAACTGATGGCTGATCGCCCCGCCGCGGGTGCTGGAGAAGTTTCCGTTGAAGGTGGAGGAGACAACCTCGGCGGGCTCCCAACCTTCACTGAACTGTTGAATGTACACCGCGCCACCGTCACGGGCGCGGTTGCGGGTGAAGGTGCAACTGACGAGGTTGGCCTGCGCATCGATGAAGCCAAGGGCGCCACCCAACCCGGTGGGTGTGTCGAAGGCCCCGAACACCGTCTGGCAGCCCGTGAAGGTGCAGCCCTTGAAGAGTGAAGGAAGGGCCAACTGCCCGGTCGCGATGTGCGCGGCGCCGCCGATGGAGTCGGCGCGAAGGTCGGAGAACTCGCAGCGGTCAAAGAGGCCGGTGCTGCCCGCAAGGATGGAGACCGCGCCGCCGTTGGCGCTGGCGCGATGGTTGGTGAGGCGGCAGTCGCGGACGGTGACGACGGCACCGCCCTCGATCAGCAGCGCGCCGGCGTGGTCGTCAAGGTCAATGGCCGGTCCGACGGCGCGACCCCCGCGGATGGTGAAGCCGTCGAGCGTGCCGGACATCGCCGGTCCGATGGCGTGGAGAACATGGAAGGCGTTGTCGCTGTCGTTGAGTGCGCCCACATCGTCGCGCTCAAGATCGCCAGAGAGGATGGTCTGGTTGATGCCGGGGTTGCGCTGAGTGACGAGCGACTCGGTGCCGGTGAAGCCGCCGAACATGGCGACACCCTTGACCAGTGGGATGCTGTCGGCCTGTGAGCCGCCCTGCGAGAGCGGAGCCGAAG
>JBQTIJ010000078.1:0-3786 GCA_052388255.1 Phycisphaerales bacterium | reverse complement strand
GGACCATGAACACGGCTGCTGCCCGCACAGGTGCGGGCAGCAGCCGGAACGACTCAACACTCGCAGAGAACGCCGGCAGATCGTAGAGCTTTGCTGCACCGGCAACGACAACCAGCGTCATCGCGATGGTCGCGATGACGCGCTCGGCAGTTGCAAACGCTCGCAGGGAGTCCATCAGCTGCCCGTGCCCGTGCAGTTGTGAACGCCGTTCGGATCAGTGACCAGCCGTTCGTTGTTGCATTCAACCTTGGGATTGCCCGGTTGCACGATGCACTGGTTCGGCACGCTCCCGCAAGTGCGGAACGTGTAGGTGCATGAGCAGCCCAGCGCCGGGGCTTGGAGGGTGTCTTTCCCTGCCTCGCCGCTGTTGGCCACCCCGACCGCAGCAACTGTGCATCCACTGGTGCTCGACGTCTGCGTGCATTCCCAGGCGTACCCGCCGCCGGTGCAGCTGATGGTGTAGGTCTTACAGCAATCCACGGGGTCGCGTTTCGCGAAGCAGGCCGCGCCCGCAAGACTTGCGAAGGCACCACCGAGCGCCAGTGCCAGAAACCACGGAGAACGGAGAGCTGTTGAGTTCATCTTCAGTCCTTTCATGTGTTACGACGATGAAACACGGCGTCGCCACACGACAACGCCGAACACCGCAGCGCAGCCAAGCATGCCCCACCCTACCCATCGCAACGTCGGCACCGGCTCCGTCGCGGGAGGGGCAAGGGAATCCATCACCAGCTTCCCCCCCTCCATCCGTGCCGAGCGCAGCTCGCGGAAGTCCTCAAACGACGCAGGCCGCTTCACCTGCCGCACGGCATCGCTCCGATCCGCCGTCGGCGGCTGGATCACTTGGGCAAAGACGGCTGGCGACAGCGGCTCTACGCTCTTCACCGTCAACGAGGTCGTCAGCTTCCCCGCAACGAACCTCCGGGACTTTCCGGCATGCCACAGACCCGTGCCCGGCTCAAACTTCCAATCACTGAACTCCCACCGCTCCCCCTTCGCGGCCGATGAGTAGGCCGAGTCGGTGATGGTGTAGCTCTCAACGAAGCCGCGCCGCAAGGCCTCGTCGAATCGGCCAGCATAGATGCCGCTCATAACCGCCGTCCCCTGTACCACGCGCTGCACGGGGAAAGCCCACTTCGCACCGGTGATGGTGGCCGGTTGCCGCTCAAAGCCCGCATCCACCGCGAAGCCCATCGCGCCCGACAGGAACTCGTCGAGCATCGGCTTCATCACATTCCGCTCGTTCTGCGGCCTTTGCCGCGGGTCGGACCCGCTTCTCGCGATGCGCGCTTCGTAGAGTGTCAGCGATTCGGGCGTCATGCTCCACGATTCCGCGGGGGTGAACACGGTGTCCACAAACCCACCCGAGTCGTTCTTCAGATTGAATCTCCACGCATCGAGTCTCGATACATAGGCATCAAACTCGAAGCCCGGAAGCTCGCCGCGCAACTGCATATCGATGTTCGCAAGCTCAACGCGGCCAGGGTGGTGCGGTCGCCCCTCCACGTCCTTCCTCAACTGCGCGATCTCCTCCAGACTGCGCGTCAGGTGCCATTTCGTCGTCCACACGGCGCGGCATCCTTCATACGCCGTTGCGCTCTGCCACTTCGTCCACTCGTCATCAAGCCAGCGCTGCACATCCTCCGTCGGTGGAGCATGGGCGGTCAACGCGAGCCAGAGAACCTGTGAAAGTTCGTGTGCCACGTCAACACGCTACCCCCCCCCGGGGGCACATGTCAAATTCGCGTGCCGAACCGCATCCCCCCCTGTGCAGTTGTGTCGACATCGCTTCTGACCCGCCGAACGTTCCTCACCTCACACCCCGCCCCACCCCGCCCCACCCCACATTATCGCCCCGTCCGAAAGGACTCTTTCTCCGCGCCCACGTTGGCACGCTCGGAATCTGAAATCGAAACTTCATCACCGTCGCCCACCGGCGTCGGCCGAGCACAACCGCTCGGAGGGAGTTTGAGTTTCGAGAGAGTTTCAGGTTTGGGCACGGCCGAGCGTTCAACGGGCAGCCACTTGTTGTGAGCATCCCACCGCTGATGCCGGCCTCCAACGGAGTAACACAGATGAAGAACGTCCTTCTTGCCGCTATCGCCGTCGCCGGTCTCGCTGCCGCCGCCAACGCTCAGTCGTGGGCCGAAACGGGCGACGCTCCCGCTCTTGGTGGTCAGACCACCGTCGGCGCCGGTGTACTCAACGTCATCACCGGCGGGCTCACCGGCAACGCCGGCGGCCTCTCGGACTTCGAAGATCTCTACATCATCCGCATCGCCGATCCGCTCAACTTCCGCGCCACCACCACCGTCGGCTCCACCTTCGACACCCAGCTCTTCCTCTTTGACGCCGCGGGCAACGGCATCGCCTTCAACGACGACTCCACCGGCCTCCAGAGCACACTCACCAACGCCTTCACCTCTGCGCTTCCCGCCGGCCTCTACCTCCTTGCCGTCTCCGGTTACGACCGCGACGGCGTCGATGCCAACGGCCTTGAGATCTTCGCCGACACGCCCTTCGCTAGCGAACGCGGCCCCACCGTCGGCCGCGGCCCACTCGCGGGCTGGAGCGGCAGCAACAGTTCGATCGGCACCTACACCATCACCCTCCAGGGTGTTGAGTTCGCCCAGGCCGTCCCCACGCCCGGCTCCGCCGCGCTCGCTGGCCTCGGCTGCCTCGCCGTCGCCAAGCGCCGCCGCCGCGCCTGATCCGCCTCCTTCGCACCATCACCTCGGGTTGATCTGACCCATAACAGGGCCCCGCGCCATCGCGCGGGGCCCTGTTCGTTGTGGCGCGGTGAGTCAACCCCGCCCATCGCCTTCACCGACTCGGCCCGCTGGCCCCCGCCCGACTTACATCGGACTCTTCACCGCCGCCCGGTGGAAGCCGGGCCGAGGGAGAATCCACCATGTCACCCGCCCGCACCGTTGCGTTCTGCTCGTTCGCCCCCGCCGCGCTTCTCGCCATCGCCGGGTTGAACGCCACACTCCTCGCCTGCCCGCCGGATGAGGCAGCGACCGCGCCCGCCTCGCCCCCGCTCGCCGCCGCCACCGAGAACCTGACCTCCAAAGTCACCTCCATCGCGCTCAGCGACGCCAGGGCCCTCGCCGAAAGCGCCCTCTTCATCGACGCCCGCGAGGCCTTCGCCCATTCCGCGGCTCAGGCACACGGCATCATGAACCTCCCCGCCTCGGCCATGACCAAGTCGAGCGTCGCCTCGCTGCTCACCGAGCACCCGCAACACGCGCTCATTATGGTGGCCGCGTCCTCCGAGCGGGCAGAGGCCGAACGCTCCGCCCAGCGGCTCAGCGCCCTCGCCAATCGCGAGGTCCGCCTCCTCATCGCCGAACCTGTCGAACTCGCCCGCGCCCTCGGCAGGTCCGTGATCATCGCGGGCCGCACTATGCAAGTCGATGCCGCCGCCAAGGCCCTCGAGTCCGCCCGAGACCTCTCGACATCAAGCGTGAGCGCTGAGGAGTTTGTGAAACTCGCAAGCGCCGGCTACACCGTCTTTGATCTCCGTCCGCGCGACGAGCGCGTCATGCTCCCCCTCACTCTCCCGTCGACCAAGCGCCTGAGCGCCGACGAGTTCGTGAAGATCCTCGCCAAGCCCGGCCTCGTACCCATGAGCCGCATCCTCATCGTCGACTCCAAGGGCGAGTCCCTCCCCCACATCCACCAGCACCTCCGCGCCGCTGGCCGCAGCGACTTCAAACTCCTCGCCGGCGGCGTCCACGCCCTCAAAGTCGCCGGCTTCAATGGCAGCGGCGAGCGCGCCGTCGC